>CAZWSK010000187.1:0-4883 GCA_964636445.1 uncultured Chloracidobacterium sp. | reverse complement strand
TTATACGCCATCCACCGCTCACGCCCGACCATGTATAGGATCACGCACATGATAATGAATGGCACCGCGCCGAGCCACCATGCCTGGTCGCCAGCGAAGAACGGGTTCGACGTCTTTGCCCATTCCGCTGTAGCGTTCTGGATCGCATTGAGCGCCGGCTGGACGGCGAATATAGCGATCAAGATGCCTGCGATCGCGCCGCCGGCGATATAACCGGACGCCATGAGAACGCCGTGAGATTTATCGGTCTCCGCGATGATCTCGTCCTCAGTGAGGTCCTGAGCGGCGAGCTTTCGCTTGAGGTAAAAGTCGACGAGCTTCCTGACCATGCCGCCCGCGAAGATAGGCATCGACGTTGCGATCGGCAGATAAAGTCCGACGGCAAACGCCAGCGAAGGCACGCCTACGATCTCGAGCATTATCGCGATCATCGCTCCGATCAGCACGAGTCCCCACGGCAAGTCCTGGCCCAAAACGCCCTTGATGATATAAGACATCAGCGTCGCCTTAGGTGCGTCGTAGCGTGTCAGCTTGTTGCCGTGTTCGTCCTCTTTGACGACGCCATTGATGGCCGGGTCGACAAGATAAACCGGCTGGCCTTGGGCGTTCACGAGATACTTCCCGATCGGCCCCGCAGTCGGCTCGGTGTTCTGCCATACGTGGTACTGCGTGGTGTCGGTCATGTACTGACCCGTGTGAACCTGCTCGGTCTTGGGCTTTCCGCCCTCGCGGAATAGTTTGTCCTCACTGACGTGAGTGCCCGCCGGAAACTGGCTGAGATCCACTTTTTGGTAATACGTACCGCCGGTATTTAGATAAAGAAGCAGCGGCCCGAGCACGAGCGCCGACGCGAGCGCTCCGACGAGGATGGCTATCTGCTGGCGCTTGGGTGTACCGCCGACGAGGAAACCCGTTTTCAGGTCCTGCGACGTAGTGCCGCCGTTCGAAGCGGCGATACAAACGATGCCGCCGATAGAAAGCGCAGTCACAAAATACGGGTCGCTCGCGGTCCAGCCGAGTGCAAGAAACACAAGACACGTGAACAGCAGCGTTGCCACCGTCATTCCCGAGATCGGATTCGACGACGAGCCGACCTCACCGGTGAGCCTCGACGAGACCGTTACGAACAAGAAACCGAGCAGGATGATCAGGAACGCACCGGCGATCGAGACGATAGGATTATCCAACAGGAAAAGCCCGAGCGATGGCGACAGCATCACGGCTGCCATTAGCAGGATCAGGCCGATGATGACGTACTTCATTGACAGGTCCTGATCGGTGCGGGGCGTGTTGCCGTTTGCTGCGGACGACGCGCCTTTCAGATCGGCAAGACCGGACTGCAGTCCGCTCCAGATCGTCGGCAGACTGCGTCCGAGAGAAATGATCCCGGCGGCCGTCACCGCACCCGCTCCTATGTAGAGGATGTATTCGCTACGGATCGCGCCGGGCGACATTTCAGAGATGTTCTTGCCGACAGCCGGCGCGAGCGGGCTGGTCAGAGCGTCGCCGAAATACTTGATCAGCGGGATGAGGATGAGATACGACAAAATGCCGCCGCCCAACATGATCGCCGAGATGTACGGGCCGATGATATAGCCGACGCCGAGCAGAGCGGGATTGTTCTCGAGATGGATCGAGCCGCCTTTCAAGACATTGTCGGGCAGGTCCTTGCCCGGCTCAGGGTGCCACGCAGAGAAAACGTCCATCACAGCCTTGTATAAAAAGCCTAGTCCAAATCCCGTCGCGATGATCTTGCCGCGGTGCAGAACCTCGCTGTCACTGGCCGCGTCAGTGCCCGCCTCATGAGCGGCGTCGCGTGATTCCTTCGAAGCACCGGCGATCAGCACCTGCGCGCAGGCCGTGCCCTCGGGGTATTTCAGAAAGCCGTGCTGGTCCTTGATCAAGGCCCGCCGCAACGGGATCATCATCAAGATCCCGAGCAGGCCGCCGAGGATGGCCACGAGCGTCACGCGCCAAAGATCGAGGTCAAACCCCAGGATCAGGATCGCCGGCATCGTCACGCCAACGCCGAACGCGATCGATTCGCCGGCCGAACCCGCCGTCTGCATCACATTGGCCTCAAGGATCGTCGCGTCGCGCATTCCGACCTTCGACAAAAGGCGGAATAGCGTGATCGCGATGACCGCCACCGGGATCGACGCCGATACCGTCAGTCCCGTCTTGAGCACCAAATAAAGCGACGAAGCTCCAAAGATGATGCCCAGCAGCGTTCCCACGATCAGCGGGAATGCCGTTAGCTCACGCAGTTTGGTGCCATCGGGAATGTACGGCTTAAAGTTCTCGAGAAAAGGGTTCTTCATCCTGCTCGTCTCCTGTTCTTTTTACTCTGCTACGCGGGGGAAAGTTTAACTGCAATGCAATTTACAGCGGAATCACCGAAAACGCAATATCACAGGCAGAAACACGAGCGGTAGCGAGTGTGCCCAACTCTAATGGAGCTGGGTCGGGCACACTCCCTACCGGTCGTGTTTCCGCCTGTATTTGTTCTACACTTGTGCTCATGAGAGCGCTCCGTCTTCCTTTGCGGTCTTTGCGGCTTTGCGGGACCATTCTTTTCTTTTCGGTGACGGCCTTTAACCAGCTCCCCGCACCCAAGGACGTGCTCGGCTTCACGCCGGGCGAGGATAGGAAGCTGGCAAGCTGGGCGCAGGTTGTCGAATATTTTAAGAAACTCGACGCAGCGAGCGACCGCGTGATGTTCGAGGAGATCGGCAAGAGCACGATGGGCGCGCCGTTTGTTTATGCGACAATTTCCTCACCGGAGAATCTGCGGCAGCTCGAAAAATACAAAGCGATCAACGACAAACTCGCCGACCCGAGAAAAATAGGCGGAAACCCGACCGGTAGGGAGGGTGCCCGTTCGCGTGAGCTGGCCGCAAAAAAACTCATCGCCCAAGGCAAGACAATCGTCCTCATCACCTGCGGTATTCACTCGACCGAGGTCGGCAGCTATCTATCGTCGATGCTTATCGCACATCAACTCGCGCTCGTACCGCATCCTGACGTTAAGAAGATCCTCGACAACACCATCGTCCTCATCGTCCCGAGCCTCAACCCCGACGGCGTCGACATCGTTAAGAATTGGTACGACAAAACGCTCGGCACTCCGTACGAAGGCACGTCGCCGCCGGAGCTTTATCACAAATACGTCGGCCACGACAACAACCGCGACTGGTATGCGTTTACGCAGGTCGAGACGCAGCTCACGGTGGATAAGATCCACAACGTCTGGCACCCGCAGATCGTGCACGACATCCACCAGCAGGGCCAGAACGGCTCGCGGCTCTTTCTACCGCCGTACAAGGCACCGGTCGAGCCGAACGTGCCAAAACTGATCGTCGAGGGCTATACCGAACTGGGAAACGCCATGGCCGCAAAGCTCCGCGGCCTCGGCTATCAGGGCATCACGACAAACTCGACCTACGACGCGTGGACACCCGCACGAGCCTATTCGCACTATCACGGCGGCGTGCGGATCTTGAGCGAGACCGCCTCGGCAAAGCTCGCAACGCCGGTAAATATCAAGTTCGAAGACCTACGGGCCTCACCCGACGCGGGCTACGACCCAAAGGTCGAGTCCGCCAACTTCGGCCCCGTCTGGCGAGGCGGCGAATGGAAACTCGCAAACATCACCGACTACATGACCACCACAGCCTTCGCCCTGCTGCACCAGGTCTCAGGCGAGCGCGAGAAGTGGCTGACGAGGTTTTATGAGATCGGAAAAGAGGCGGTGAGGCCGAGAACGGCTGCGAATGACCTGTATGGTTATCGGTTAAAAGTCGAAGATAACTTTCCGGAACTTGAACGTGTTCTTACTCGCGCCGGTATTGAATACGCATTTCCGGCTGGGCAAAAGGAAACGAAAGTCAAAAACGTCAGTTATTTCGATACTAAAACAACTTATCCATCGGAATGGATCATCGTTCCTATGGAACAACCATACGGCCCGTTCGCGAAAGCAATGCTTGAGAGTCAATCGTACCCAGGCCTCCGAGATGGTACAGGGTTACCGGTCACACCATACGATGTGACGGCGCACACGTTGCCCTTGCTTATGAATGTGACAGTCGAAGAAATAAGGGCGCCGTTCAAACCACGTTGGCTGAGGAAACCACATACGTATACCGGAATTTCGGACTGCTTTACCGGAGAAAATTCGAAAATAGGAGTGTACCGATCCTCCATCCCTTCAATGGATGAGGGCTGGACCCGTTGGGGCCTAACGGAGTTGCCATGCGCGGAATTTGAAAATATTACAGATGTCGAAATCGGTAACAATCGGTTCGATCAGAAAAAGCCACCATTCGGTGCACTTGCTCCAAAACTTATCGCAGAGGGGAAGCTCGATCCGAGGTACGAAACCATTATCTTCCCCGATCAAGCCGCCGCGCAGATCCTTAACGGCTACGAAAAGGGCAAGATGCCGGATGAGTACACGGGCGGCGTCGGGAAGGAAGGCGTTGAGAATCTGAAAAAGTTTGTCGAGGCGGGCGGGACGCTCGTCTTCCTCAACCGCTCGACGGAGTTTGCGATAGAGCAATTCAACCTGCCCATCCGCAACGTCGCCAAAGGCCTCGACCGCAAAACGTTCTTTATCCCCGGCTCGATCTTGCGGACCGAACTCGACACTAATCACCCGATAGCACGCAATATGCCCCGCGAGTCTATCGCCTGGTTCGAGCATTCGCCGGTGTTCGAGATGACAGGAGGCCGCGAAGCGACACCAGCCAATACGCGGGGCAAAGAGGGCGAGACGGAAGGCTTACAGTACCGGATCGTCGCCCGTTATCCGGCCGATCACAAGGCCATCCTCCTCTCCGGCTGGGCCCTCGGCACCGAAAAGATCGCGGGCAAGGCCGCCC
>CAZWSK010000186.1:3362-4887 GCA_964636445.1 uncultured Chloracidobacterium sp. | reverse complement strand
TGAGTTGGGTCACGATGTCCATCGTCGGCGGCCGGCTGCTGCTCAAGGTCGGCTATCGCGCCGTCGCGATCACCGGGTTTATCGTGATGACGGTCGGATTTTCGCTGCTGTCGACGTTCAGAAGCGATTCGACACAGACGCTTCTTTATATATATCTCGTGTTCATAGGCGCGGGCTTGGGATTGACGATGCTGACGCTCCTCATTGCCGTGCAGCAGGCCGTTGATCGGTCACAGCTTGGTACGGCAACGTCGCTTAATCAATTTACGCGAGCGATCGGTGGAGCCTTTGGTGTGGCGGTGATGGGAGCCGTGCTCACGAGCGGCCTGACGTCGAATCTTAGCCACGCGGCCGACGCTCCGGGCTCGGTATTGACCGCGGAACAGGCGGCCGCGTTTGCGTCGAACCCGAACGCATTGATCGATCCCGCCGCAAAGTCGCAGCTCACGCCCGAGGTCCTGGGCGTTTTGCAAAACGCGATGACGTCGGCGATCCATCCTGTATTCATTGTCGGAGCGGTCGTCGCGATACTTGCGCTGCTGACGGTCCTGCTGCTGCCGCGGCCTTCAAAGGAGCAGCCCTGCCCGCCCGATGCGGATTGCGGCGAAACCATGCTCATGGCCGAGCAAACCACGATCGATCCGCGAAACGAGCCGAGTATTGAACCGAATTAACAGCTAATTCGTTTTCGGGGCCGCGTTGCTGTTAGTGTTTGCCGCGGCGGTCTGGTCTTCCTTTGCCTTTTCCTCGGGCGAGATCCAGCCGGCTTTTTTTAGCAGATCGACAGCGAAACGGACGGGCACGGCCATGTTTGCGGCAGTGTTTTCGGTAAATACGCCGAAATTGACGCCGATGACCTTGCCGGCCTGACCGAACAGCGGCGCGCCTGAGCCGCCCTCGGCGGTCTTGGCGTCGTGGACGATGCGGTTGGGATCGAGGTCGGTGATGAGGCCTTGAGTAACGAGCGGCGTGATCTTCTGCGACTGTGCGAGAAAGTTGATGAGATTTGTGCGCGAGTTGCCGAAGCGCTGGTTTATTGACTTCGCAGTATCGTCGTCCACCATCGCGAGCAGACGGTCGGGGCCGCTCGGATAGCCCATAGAGACGACCGTTTTGCCGATGGCGGCTGAGGTCGAATCTTCGTCAAGTGGTATCGCGGGCACCTCGGCGGGGACCATTGCGGGGTCGATCGTGCCGACCGCGACGTCCTCTTTCGGCCCGAGCTGACGGACTCGCATCGGGAAGGGCTGCGCGAAGTTAGGGAAGTAGATCACAAGCTTTTTGACGCGTGCACGCCCGTTGGCGAGACGCATCATCTGTTTGACGTTGTCGTCCTCTTCCCACGGCTGGACGACGTGGCGGTTGGTCACGATGTAACCGCCGCCGACGTGAAAGCCCGTGCCGATAAAGTCGTACTCAACGGGCGAGCCATTGCCCTCGGTCGTTATGCCGACCTGCGGAGGCATAGTCATTGCGGATGGATCTTCATTCTCCGTCGGCTCATAAGGATTGGCACGAAACGCGG
>CAZWSK010000186.1:0-3262 GCA_964636445.1 uncultured Chloracidobacterium sp. | reverse complement strand
CTCACGGTTCACGGCGAAGCCCAGATACAATACGCCGGAGATGAACGCCACGATCAGGACAAGTGCGATCAACTTGGTCGTCCAGGAGATCTCGCGGCCGAGCTCGCGGACGAATTCTTTCAGAAAGGCCTTTGCGTCGTCGCGTTTGGCGGAGGCGGCCGATTCGAGTGCGGCGTCCTCGATAAAGCGCGATATGTGCGGCGTTTCGCGGTTTGTGCGGATCAGCGACGACCGCTGCTCGAGCGAAAAGAACGAGAATGACACGTCGCCGTCCGACAGTGCGATAACGTCGCCGTCTGAAACCGCGATAAATCGCCGCAGCGGATTCTCGTTTACCCGCAGGCCGAGCTTCTCGTCAAAATCGACGACGCGATAGACGCCGTCGGCGTTCTCCAGATCGAACCATGAGCGGCTGCCATCAACGCCGGGCATTTGTATCTGCAGGTCGGCCGTCTCGTCAGAGCCGATGCGAATGCGCTCCTGCGAGAAGAATTCCGTCCTCTTCTCGCCGCCTGCTGTGATGTGGATGATGATGCCAGTGGCCATTCAGTGAGTGCGCGTGTTTGCCGATGCGATTTTAGCACACAGGCGTCAGTGCTAAACAGAGTTTCCTTGCCCGCTACACCGGCAGAAACACGAGCGGTAGCGAGTGTGCCCCGTATGCACTATTCTAGTGGAGAGGGCACACTCCCTACCGGTCGTGTTTCCGCCTGTTTGTATGCCGAAGCCTAAATTCATCACCGATCGCGAAAAGCTCGAAAAGCTCGCACCGATGCTCAAGGCGCCGATAAAGCGGCAGGTGTTTGTCTGCACCGGCAAGTCCTGCTCCGAGGTCGGCGGCCGCGAAGTGATGGCCGAATTCGACAGAATTTTGGTTGAGAAAGGCATGCGCCAGGGCAAAGAATCAAAAGGCCGCAATCCGATGGGCACCTGCGTCCTCACCGAATGCGGCTCGATCGGCTTCTGCTCCATCGGCACCGCCGTCATGGTCTATCCCGACGGCACGATCTACGGTCAAGTCCAGCCGGAAGACGTGGCGGAGATCGTCGAGGAGCATTTGGAGAAGGGCAGGGTTGTGGAGAGATTGGCGTTAATGGAACTGCCATCGCTACCCAAATAGCTTGAGGAATATTACGTTCGGATCGTCAACGAACTGTCCTCGATGTGCGTGATCGTCGCCAGAAATAGATCCCTGCAAAAGCTGCCAGCGGGACGATCCACAGGACACTCAGGAACGTCGACAACAGATTAAATAAGACGACTTCACCGGTGAAACAGTCATCGAGTGCCACGCCAGGTCGGGCGTTTTTCTCCGCAAAGCGATCACACGCGGCTTTGCTCACCCAATCAGCCGCGTACGAGCCGGCGATAAAAAGTGGCACGAGTGCGCCGCTAATCCACTGTAGCCAACGACTCATAGATCTTATGGGATCATGCGGCCAATCTTAAGCCTTCACCCTGATTATGGAGTGCAATTATCTGGCTTTCTTGGAGGGCGAACTGGGCATAGGTTCGACCCTCATCGTCACTAAACTCAACCTCGAATACCCCAGGGGCGAGGAGTTCGACAACTGTACCTACCTCGCCCCGATCGAGGCTTCTTTCCGGAAGGTCCTGGAGCAATGCAACTGTGTCTAAAAGTTCAATCTGTTTCTTGTGCATCCTGACTCCTTTTGAGCACGTAGCAGCTAGTTAGCCGTGGAAAGTCCTCATCGGTGAGCACGATCCAAGTGCTTCTAACGGACGCCGCGCCCACAGCCGTCGTCCACTCAAAATCTACCACATAACGCTGTCCGTAGGCATCGCGTTCTCCGGTGACGGCCGATTCCGTGGTAGCGGCAACATGAAGGAGTTTTTCGCGGAGAGCGGGGGCATCGTCAGCCGTTATTCCTAAGGACGACCTAAAAACACGGGCCTTATGTCTGCCTCGGGGATTTTCCGGGTTCAGGCAATATTCAGTTAGTTTGCGGATGTCGACAACTGCGTTTTCACCGTTTGGCAGTCGCATGTTCTATCCGCGCATCGCTGTCAAGATCTCATCCACAACCTTCTTCGCGTCCCCAAACAGCATTTGCGTGTTCTCTTTATAAAACAGCGGGTTGTCGACGCCGGCGTAGCCGCTGGCCATTGAGCGTTTCATTACGATGCAGGTGCGCGATTCCCAGACGTGGAGGACGGGCATGCCGGCGATGGGCGACGCGGGGTCGTCGAGGGCCGAGGGGTTGACGATGTCGTTGGCGCCTATGACCCATGCGACGTCGGTCGAGGGGAACTGGTCGTTGATCTCGTCCATCTCAAAGACGATGTCGTACGGGATGTTCGCCTCGGCGAGGAGGACGTTCATGTGGCCGGGCAGGCGGCCGGCGACGGGATGGATGGCGAAGGCGACCTCGACATCGCGTTCTTTTAAGAGCTTGCAGACCTCTGCGAGCGAGTGCTGTGCCTGAGCTACCGCGAGGCCGTAACCCGGGACGATGATGATCTTTTTCGAGTTGAGCAGCAGGTCGGACGCGCCTGCGGCATCTACCGAATGCACCTCGCCCGCTGGTGCCGAGCCCGCGGCCGGCGCGGCTCCGCCCTCGGTGCCGAAGCCGCCGAGCATGACGCTGACGAACGAGCGGTTCATCCCGCGGCACATTATGTAGCTCAGGATCGCGCCGCTCGAGCCGACGAGCGCGCCGGTGATGATGAGCAGGTCGTTTGAGAGCATAAAGCCCGCCGCCGCGGCCGCCCAGCCGGAATAACTGTTGAGCATCGACACGACCACCGGCATGTCCGCCCCGCCGATCGCCATGATGAAGTGAATCCCCAAAATGCCTGTCAGGATCGTCGCCGCGAGCAGCACATACGCCGCCGGCATCGAGTGGCTCGAGCCGCTGAGCATAAAAAAGTACACGCCCATTACGATCGTGCCGATCAGCATGGCGAGATTGATCATGTGCCGCCCCGGCAGCATGAACGGCTTGCCGCCGATCGATCCGCGGAGCTTCAAAAACGCTATGACCGAGCCCGTAAACGTGATCGAACCGATACAAACGCCGATGTAGATCTCGCCGAGGTGCAGATTGTGTTCCGCGGCCGAGAGGGTTTTGGCGTTCGGGTCAAGATACGTCGCAAAACCGACCAGCACGGCAGCGAGGCCGACAAAGCTGTGAAGTATCGCAACCAGCTCCGGCATCGAGGTCATCTGCACGCGGCTCGCCAAAATGGCCCCGATGACCAGCCCGGGCACGAGCGCCGCCGCGAGCACCGGCAGTCCGCC
>CAZWSK010000185.1:0-5012 GCA_964636445.1 uncultured Chloracidobacterium sp. | reverse complement strand
TTGTCCTGCGGCACGAGCAGGGCCATCGAGATCATCTTGATGCCGTGGGCCTCGGCGGGCACGAGCTGGTTGTTGAAAACCTGGGGCTCGACGCCGGCTGCACCGAGCATCATCGGAACATTCGGGCCGTAAACGTCGGCATCCATCAGCCCGACCTTTGCGCCGTCTGCGGCCAGGGCTACGGCCAGATTGACCGCGACGGTCGATTTGCCGACGCCGCCTTTTCCGCTCGAGACGGCGATAATGTTCTTGACGCCGGGAATGGCGACATTATTCGCGATGCCGCGTCCCTGCGGCACCTCCGCGTCCATGGTGACGTTAACGTTGGCAACCCCCGGCAAGACGCGGACGGCTTCGCGGGCCATACCTTCCATCTCTTCTTTGACCGGACAGGCGGGCGTCGTAAGCATGATCGTGAATGACACGTCGCCGCCGTCGATCTTCAGATCGCGGATAAAGCCGAGGGTTACAATGTCCTTTCGCAGGTCGGGATCGATGATCTGCGAAAGGGAATTGAGGACTGATTCTTCTGTCAATTGGTTCATTACGTTAAAGTAAGGATTGTAGCAAATAGCGAGTGACAGGTGACAGGTGACGAGAGACAAGTAAAGAAGGACGCCGGAGACCGCGGCCGCGACATCGGGTTTTACGAGCAGCCGCGCGGGCTGATCGCCGTTTGGGGCGATGAAGCCGTGCAGTTTCTGGACGGGCTGATCACCAACAACGTCAAGACGCTCGGCGACGGTGAACAGATGCTGGCAGCGTTCCCGAATGCGCAAGGGCGTCTGCTGGCGGTCGTTCGCGTGCTGCGGCAGGGCGATCGATTTCTGTTCGAGTCGGAAGAGGCGACGCGGGAGAAGCTGTTTCAGAATCTGTTTAGGTTTACGTTCGCGGGCGAGTTCTTTGTCGAGGACCTGTCGGAGAAGTATAGGTATTTTGAGCTGGCGACGGCGGGGCAGGAATTTGAAATTTCAGATTTAAAATTTGAAATTCCAGAGGAAAATGGCGTGGTGCGGTTCAACAGCCGATTCGGCAAGAGTTTGTTTGTGAAGATCGAGACGGCGGATGATCTCCGTAGGCAGTTGATCGACAGCGGTGTCAGCACGTTAAGCGACGAGGAATTCGAGACGCTGCGGATCGAGGCGGGCATTCCAGAATACGGCATCGACATGGACGAGACGACCGTCGTGCCTGAGCTGGGCATTGACGAACTGATCTCGTACAACAAGGGTTGCTACATCGGGCAGGAGATAATCGCGAGGATCCATTTTCGCGGGCATGTGGCTAAGCAGTTGACAGGCATACTGCTCGACGACACAGGACAGGCGGAAACGCGACCGGTAGGGAGTGTGCCTGCCGGGACAGAGTTGTTCGCGGGTGAAGGGAAGAGCGCGGGCCGAATTACGTCAGTCACGTTTTCGCCGAGACTGGATCAGCATATCGCGTTAGGCTATGTTCGCTACGAACACCTTGCCGAGGGAACCGAATTATCGGCCGGTGACGCAAAGGCCGTGGTGACCAAGCTGCCTTTCATCTAAATATGAACGACAACGACATCGACGCTGAAAACGCGAAGCTCGCGTACACGATCATTCAATCGCTGCTCGACGGCCATGAGGCGTTGAGCGATCTGCTGGTCGTGATGTCGCATGCCCTGGACGAGGACACGCTCAAGGCGTTGACGATGACGGGCGAGTGGGAGAAGTATTTGGAGTCGAAACGTGCGATGGCGACGACGCATGCGCAGATCGAGAAGCTTACCAGAGCGTTCGAGGAACTAGAGACACATACCAGCGGCTAATTACTAATTAAGTAATTACTAATTAGTAATTATTTCGAAGAACGATGTTTGATCTTGTGATCATCGGAGCAGGACCGGCGGGCATCGCGGCGGCGCATGAGGCCAAGCGGGCGGGTCTCGATTATGTTGTGATCGAGAAGGGGCTGATCGGGAATACGATATACAACTATCCGGTCGGGTTGACGGTGTTTTCGACGACGAATGAGCTGGAGTTTGAGCCAGGTGGTTTGCAGCCGGCGCGTGAGAAGCCGACGCGGGAGGAGCTGCTTTCTTACTACGTTCGATTTGTGCTGGATAATGAACTCAACGTGCGAACGGAAGAGAAGGTTCTCGGCGTCAAGCATGTTCCGGCGGCGCCGCACGGACACGACAAATACTACCGCGTTACGACCGACAAGCATGTTTATGATGCCTCGGCTGTCCTCTTTGCGATCGGAGCGATGGACCATCCGCGGAAGTTGGGCGTGCCCGGTGAAGACTTGCCGCACGTTTTTGATCATTTTCGGGAGACGTATCCGTGGGTGAAGAAGAAGGCCCTGATCGTGGGCGGCGGGAATTCGGCGGGCGAGGCGGCGTTGTTTTTGGCTCAGGAAGGGGCGGAGACGACGCTGGCGATATTTCGGGACGATTGGGAAAATACCGACCCGAAGCAGGGCTGCATCAAATATTGGGTAAAAGAGCCGCTCGAGCAGGAGTTGAAGGAGCATTGCCTGAATTTGTTCTTTTTGGGAACGGTTATCGAGTTTCGCCCGGGCGAGGTCGAGCTTGAGAATGAGAATGGTGATCGAGTGGTGCTCGCAAACGACGTCGTGTTTGTCCTGATCGGCTCGGATGCTGATCTGACGATCCTAAAGGATCTGGGCGTGGAGACAGAGAACGGAAAATACGGCGAGGTGCCGGTTTATGACCCAGAGACTTTCGAGACGAACGTTCCGGGCGTGTATGTCGCGGGGCATTTTACGAATCAGCGGCATATCAAAGGAGCGATCGACGCCGGCAAGGCCCTCATACCAAACCTCAAAAAGAGATTGGCCCACGAAATGCACGAAAGGCACTAAATAAAGAGAAATACAAGCTCATTGAAAAAGGCGGACCCAATCAAGTGTCCGCCTTTTTGTGTCTTTTCGTGTCTTTCGTGGGCTAATTTTCTGCTTTTGTGCGGACCATTACCTTGTGGTCCTTAAACCGCTCGGCGATGTTAGCGGGGTTGACCTCGATGGTCGTCACATCGAAAGCCTCATCAGCCGCACCGGCTACGGTCGTTACCCATCGGTAGGGCATCTGGACGCCGCCGGTTGAGCGGAAATCCGAGAAGCGGACCTGGAACTCGGCCGTCTCGCCTGGCTCGCGTGTTTTGCGGAACATCACGACATCCTTGCCGCCGTCAGCCGGAGGAGGGACTTTTTCGTTGAACATCATGATCTTGGGCATTCTGTGCGCGGTGTAGTTCATCGCGACCGGCAGGTTTGACGAGCGATCGAGGAAGAGCTTGAACGTCTGTCCGGCGAAAGCGGCGTTCACGACATTGCAGGCGATGCTGTCGATCGTAGCTTCGCCGCCGTAGGTGTATTCAACGTCCATTCCCTGCGGAGCGGTCAGCAGCAGGCTGAGCGTCAGGCGGAGCATTTCGTTTGTGCGCATTGCATTGTGATGCTCGCCTGCCTTGGCGAAGTCTACTTTCTCACGGACGACGAAGGTCTTGCCGTCGGGCGTGGTCCAGGTCTTTGTGTCGCCGTCAGCTTTCAGATCGACGGTCTTCTCGACGTCGGTGGTGCCGTCAAGTTTCTTGATCACGATCTTCTTTTCGCCGGGCATGTTCGGATGAGCCTCGATCCATTTTGCGGCCTCGTCGCCGGTCATTTCCTTGACGGTGCCGTCGGGGTTCTTGATGACGATCTTCCGCTCAACGCCAGGACCGCCGTTATCGCCGACATCGACGCGGACCTTCATGTCAGCTTTGTCGCCGCCGAGGACGACCACGTCCATTTGTTTGTCGATGATCTTGTGACCTTCGCCGGTGCCGTCGCCGAGCTTGACCATTCTCATGACCTTATCGGGCAGCATCATCGCGATCTCGGTCTCGCCGGTCTGCGTGCGGTCCTGATCGTTGATCTTCACGTTCTGCGTGGTCTTGCCGACGATGAGCAGGCTCTGAACGCTCGTGATAGCGGCGTCGCCGCCGATGGCCGTTCGCGCCTTGCGGATCAGTTCGAGAGCACGTTCGTCTGATTTGAATTTCGCACCCGTACGCTCAACGAGAGCGCCGATGCCCAGGAAAAAAATGGAAACGCCAAGAATGGTAAGAACAAATCGTTTCATAACTATAGCCTCCAAAAATTTAGTCGAACGGCCAAAAATAGTGAAGCTCCTGAGGCACAGCCGTTTTTTGCTCGTTCGTCAGTTTGGATGATACGCATCCATTTTGCACGTGTGATTAAGAGGAAGCAAAGAAATTGTTAAGGATGTAAAATGTGCGGAAAAACAGTGGACAGCGGCAGATGGACGATAGAGAATGAGTTCGGATGAAAAGGTCGTGGTCGACAATTTTTCTGATCGGCGGGCTGTCAGTATTGCTGGCCGCACTCGGCGCTCTGCAGTATCGCTGGCTGACGAAGATCAGTGCGGCGGATGGCGAGAAAGAGAAAGTACGCGTGCGGGAACAGGCCGAGAGGTTTGCCGCCGATTTTAACCGTGAGATCCAGGGAGCCTATTTCAACTTTCAGGCCGATGCTGCAGTTTGGAAGAACAAGGATTGGGCCGAGTTCAACGAGCGGTACGATTTTTGGCGGGAAAAGGCGGCGTATCCGGAGCTGGTGAGCGAGATCTATTTTTTGCCGTCCGCGAATGGTGATCCGTCGCTCCGTTACGACAGAGAGGGCCGCGCTTTTGTGACGGCTGAAGAGACCTCCGAGCTTGCCGGGCTTCGCGCTGGCGCGGGCGGCGACTTGCCGTTTCAGCCCGTTGATGCGGCGACGATGACCCTGCTGCTGCCGATACACGAGATGAAGGAACGGTCGGGCGAGATCGTCCTTAGAAGGAGCTTGCCTGCCGAGATGCCAAAGGCCGCCGGGATCAAACTGCCTGACCGCTATGGGCTGCTGGCGATCAAACTCGACCCAACGGTGGGGAAGGGCCGTCTGCTGACGGATCTCGCGGCGAAGCACTTTGACACCAGCGAGCTGCGATTTGCCGTGACCGACAAGGCCGGCGA
>CAZWSK010000184.1:0-5020 GCA_964636445.1 uncultured Chloracidobacterium sp. | reverse complement strand
TGGAACTCAGGCCTCGCCACCTTTGACCTCAGCGTGGCGATAAGGACGATGGTCGTCAGCGACCGCAGAGCGACTTTTAACGTCGGCGGCGGAATCGTGATCGACAGCGAGCCTGAGAAGGAGTGGGACGAAACGATCACAAAATCCCAAGCCTTGATGAGCGCTATCGGAGGGCGGCCGGCCTAAACGGGAACAATCCTCCGGCAGCGGTGTCTAAATGAGCAGCCCGCGAAGGAGGCAGCCCATGTCAAAGCCCGAGATAAACGTAACGCCGCTGATCGATGTTCTGCTCGTCCTGCTCATTATCTTCATGGTCGTAACGCCGCTGAAGCCCAGCAGCTTCAGAACGCGAGTGCCGGCCGAACCGGACGGCCTACCCGAAGTTGTTCGCCCCCATCCCGATACGCTCGCGGTCCAGATCGACCGCAACGCATCGCTGACGCTGAATCAAGAGAGCGGCCTCGGCACCGTGGCCGATGCCACCGCGCTCGTCGAGCGCCTTCGCGGGATCTTCGCCGACCGTGCTGCAAACGGCAGCCTCTCGTCGGCAGCCGAGAGCGACCCGGAACGGCCGTATCCGGACCGCGTCGAACGTACAGTTTTTATTAAGGCCCCGCGCGATCTCGATTATGGAAGTGTCGCCCGCGTGGTTGACGCCGTAAAGCTCGCGGGGGCCCATCCCGTCAGCCTCCAGATCGATCGATTGGACTAAAAGCAACGTAGGGCCGCTGTGTTATACTCTTTTTCTGTGAAGGCCGTCACCCAACGGTTCTCCCGGATTAACCTTCACGACACCAGCGGCCTGCGATGGTGAATTATTACGATATCCTCAAGGTCTCGTCCGACGCGTCTGCCGCGGAGATCAAGTCGGCATATCGCCGCTTGGCGCGCAAGCTACATCCCGACAGTAGGCATGGTTCGGAGCAGACAGCTTTGCGATTTGCTGAGATCGCGGAGGCGTACGAGGTCCTCGGCAATCCTAGAGAGCGCAAAAAGTACGACCAGCGGCTGCTAGAGGTCACGTCGGGTTCAAACGGCGACCCGTTTCTCTCTTCAAATCCACACATCCAGCGCTGGCGGCAGATGGTCGTCGAGAAGCGGTACAACGACATCATCGACCGCATGATGGAGGAGGAACGCCGTGAGACGGTCGCTTTTCAGAAAGTGGTCTATCCGGTCGTCGCCCTGTTCGTCTCCGTAATATTGGTAACGGCCCTGAAACCGCGGATCTTCGACGAGTCATTGGTCATCGGCAAGATCATTATCGTCGCTCTCTTTCTCGTAGGCGTGATCCACCTCGTCGGACGGATCCGGGAAGGATTTGAAAGGTACACGGACACGGAGAACGACATTCACGAGTCGATCCTCGACGAGGCCGAGATCAAGGAAAAACCTTACTCGCGTCTCGTTGCGGCTGGTGCCCTTATCGGGGGATTCATTCTTTGCCTCGCCATCGGCACTGCTCTCGGCACCCAGATCGATTTCGCTGCGATCACGCTGCCAAAAATGTTCTCTCCTGATCTCCGGCCCGAATTTCTCTTTTACCCGCCGATAATCACGCTCTTCGTCGATATGATGCACGCCGTCGCGTCGAGCCTGGAACGCTGATCCTGACTTGACAACCTGCCGGCCCATTCCTACAATCTAAGGTTTGTTTCATTTGTATTGGAGTACTAATGGCTAATCATAAATCAGCAGAAAAGCGTATGCGGCAAAATGCCCGACGCAACGAGATCAACCGCAGTAACCGCAGCAAGCTGCGCACTTCTATCAAGAAGCTGCGCTCCTCAGTCGCTAGCCACGACAAATCAGGAAGCACTGAGCTTCTCATTCCAACCGTCTCGTTGATCGATAAAGCGGTCAACAAAGGCATCATTCATAAGAACACTGCCGCGAGATATAAGTCGCGGCTCACCAAACACGTTAACGATCTCGCGTAAATTTCTGCTAAATATTTCGCTTTGATACAATGTGCGGGCCGAATATGGCCCGCTTTTTTTTGTCCTGAATGGCCCAGCGACAATTCAAATACTTCGACCTGATAATGGCCGCCTTCGTTGCGGTACTTCTCTGTTCGAACCTGATCGGCGTCCATAAGGTGTCGTCGGTCAACCTGCCGCTGATCGGCGAATACGTTTTCGGCACCGGCGTTCTCTTCTTTCCGCTCAGCTACCTTTTCGGTGACATCCTGACCGAGGTCTATGGCTACGCACGCTCGCGAAAGGTCATCTGGGCCGGTTTCGGCGCTCTGATATTCGCGTCGATAATGGCGTTTATCGTCACGTCGCTGCCGGCCGCAAAGACAATGTCCGCGGAATCTCAAGCTGCCGTTAACACAATATTTGGCCAGACGTGGCGCATAGTTGCAGCGTCCCTTCTCGCGTTCTGGGCGGGCGAATTCGTCAACTCCTTCGTCCTCGCCAAAATGAAGCTATGGACGGCCGGAAAATATCTGTGGACGCGAACGATCGGCTCGACCTTTGCGGGCGAGGCGGTCGATAGCGTCATCTTTTACCCGATCGCATTTCTCGGCACATGGCCGACAGAACAGGTCGTAAGCGTGATGATCGGCAATTATTTCTTAAAAGTCCTCTGGGAGGTCGTTGCGACGCCGTTCACTTACAAGATCGTTGGCTTCCTAAAGCGGGCCGAACACGAGGACCACTTCGACCGCGACACAAACTTTAATCCTTTTACGCTGCAGCTCGACGATGGAACGAAATAGAGCCGGAAATCTCAACATCGCCCGCGACCTCGTCTCGCAGATCGGCAAAAACCTTCTGATGAGCTCGGCGTACATACGCGACCGGCGGCTAAAGCGTCCTCGAACGGCGACGCATCACACGGACATCGACGGCTTTCTCGGGCAGTACGCCTTCGCGAGCCTTAATTTGCTGCGGGAGCATGTCGGCGACCTCGCCGGCAGATCGATCTGCGAGATCGGCCCTGGAGACTATCTGACCTCGGGGTTCAGCCTCCTGGCGGCCGGCGCCGCACGCTACGGAGCTATCGACAGGTTCCCCGGCGATTACTCCGGAGAATCAGCTAAGAGCTGGTACGCAGAGATCGAAAAACACTGGCCGCGTTTTTATCCGGATCTCACATGGCCGTCAGGACTGCATGCTGCCGACTTTCCCGAGGGTTACCCCGACCGCGTCGAGATCATCGGCCAGCCGCTCGAGACGGCAAAGCCGGCCGACAAATACGACATCGTCTGTTCGTTCTCCGTCGCCGAGCATGTGTCCGACATTCAGGCCTTCGCGGACGTGCACAACCGCGTGCTTAACGACGGCGGCGTGGGGTTGCATCGCGTCGATTTCGGACCGCACGATTGCTGGTTCTCGTATCGCGATCCGGGCACTTTCCTGTGGTTTTCGGACTGGCTGTGGAACCTCACGGGCTCCAACCGCGGCGTCCCGAACCGCAGACGCCATCACGAGTTTATGGAGGCGTTCGAGCGAGCTAGCCTGAATGTCGAGATACTTTACACCGACGATTTCGACCGCTCGATGATGGACCTCAGCAAGTTGAACCGCAAATTCCGCGACATGCCGCTCGAATCAGTCCTCACCGGCACCGCCATTTACCGTTTGACGCGAAAATCGTAGATAATCATCCGCGATGCCCGCGCTCGCCGTCACACTCTCAACACCGCTGATCGAAGTCCCGCGCCAGGCGCTCGCCAATCTTTCTGTTAGCCTCAAACGTAAGCTCGCTGCCGCCGTCGCGTCAGCCGTCGGAAAAACGGATCCTGAGGCCGCGACTGTCGAAGACCTGCTTAACTATTTTCCTACTCGCTACGAGGACCGTTCGAATTTCCTCTCGATAGACAAACTCGAAGACGGCGTCGAGGCCGCTATCGAGCTTTACGCCCGAAATGCCTCCGGCCGCCGCGTTGGCAAGAACCGCGACCCGCGAAAGCCGCCGTTGTACCTGTTTGAGATCATCGCAGGCGACCGCGATCGGATGCTCCCGCCAGTCGCTGTAAAATGGTTTATCTCCGGCCGCAATTCGAGTGATATCGCCGGCTGGTACGAGAAACGCTTCGCCCGCGGCACCCGCTTCGTCGTCCACGGCCGTTGGGAACGCGACGACCGCGGCAGGTTTGAATTGCGTATTCAAAAGCCGGACGAGATCGAGATATTGCCCAGCGCCGGCGACGGTGAGAGCTTTGGCTTGCTCGAATCCGAAGAGACGCCCAAGGCCGCGGAACCGCAGCCGGATGACTCCGACGATGAGAATGCCTCTGATCCCGCATTCGCGACCGTCCACACCGGCCGCGTGCCTGTTTATCGCAAACTTGGGCCGTTTCAGACAAAGCGGCTGCGCGAGGTCGTGCGTTCGCTGTTGGACAACATCGACCCTTCGTCGGTGGCCGATCCGTTGCCCGCCGAGGTTCGCGACCGCCACAATCTGGCGACGCGCGCTCAGGCGATCCGCGAGATCCACTTCCCGCCCGAAGACGCACTCTTCAGCGAGTACGAGATGTTCCGAAGCCCCGCGCAGCGGCGGCTAATATTTGACGAATTTTTCTGGCTGGCGTTCTCGATGCACCTTCTCCGCGGCGAACGTGAGCAGGAGCCAAAGGGCGCAGTTATCGAGGTGCCCGACAGTACCCGCGACCGCCTGAAAGAAGTCCTGCCCTTTGCCCTCACAGAAGCGCAGAAACGCGTTGTGGGCGAAATTTTCGCCGATCTAAAATCCGACAAACCAATGAATCGCCTGATACAGGGCGATGTCGGCAGCGGCAAGACGATCGTCGCGTTTCTCGCCATGCTGGCAGTTGCCGAAAACGGTTATCAAACGGCGTTAATGGCGCCCACAGAGATACTTGCTGAGCAGCACTTCCGCAACGCCCGGCGAATCTTCGACGCCACAGGTTATCGTATCGAACTGCTCATCGGCAGCACGAAAGCGGCTGAACGCAAGAAAACCCTTTCCGCCCTCGCCGCTGGCGACGTACATATGATCATCGGCACGCACGCGATCATTCAGGAGGGCGTGAAATTTGATCAGCTCG
>CAZWSK010000183.1:0-5022 GCA_964636445.1 uncultured Chloracidobacterium sp. | reverse complement strand
CCGAGCGTGCTGCACAAGCCGTTCGAGAGAATGGATAATGGTCGCTGGCAGAGCCGGCCTGACCACATCGACGTCACCCCGAATCAACTCCGCTGGGACCCGCTGCCGATTCCCGAGGAGCCGACTGATTTTGTCGAAGGCATCACGACGATCGCATTAAATGGCGACGCAATGTCGCAGGTCGGCATCGGCATCCACATCTACACCTGTAATAAAGGCATGGGCGACCGGTATTTTTATAACGCCGACGCCGAAATGCTGATCGTACCCGAGATGGGCCGGCTTGGTTTCCTGACCGAGCTGGGAGCGTTACAGGCAGGAGCCGGAGAAGTCGTTGTTATCCCGCGGGGCGTGCGGTTCAAGGTCGAGCCGCATCCTGAGGACAAGCAGTGCCGCGGGTACATCTGCGAGAATTATGGAGCGCATTTCAAGCTGCCCGACCTCGGCCCGATCGGAGCGAACGGCCTGGCGAATCCGCGTGATTTCGAGACGCCGGTCGCCTGGTACGAAGACCGCGAGGGCTCGTTTGAACAGGTCGCAAAATTCGGAGGCAATCTCTGGCGGTGCGACATCGACCATTCGCCGCTTGACGTGGTCGCGTGGCACGGCAACTACGCCCCGTATCGGTACGACCTGCGGAAATTCAACACGATCGGCTCGATATCCTTCGATCATCCCGATCCGTCGATCTTTACAGTGCTGACCAGCCCGTCGGGCGAGCCGGGCGTGGCGAATTGCGATTTTGTGATCTTCCCCGACCGCTGGCTAGTCGCCGAAGACACCTTCCGCCCGCCGTGGTATCACCGCAACTACATGTCCGAATACATGGGCCTCATCTACGGCCAGTACGACGCCAAGGAAGAAGGCTTCGTCCCAGGCGGCGGTTCGCTCCACAATCAAATGTCCGCGCACGGCCCGGACCTCGATGCGTTTGAAAAAGCATCGAACGCGTCCTTAGGGCCGCAAAAACTCGCGGGCACAATGGCATTCATGTTCGAATCGCGCTACATCATCCGTCCGACAAAGTTCGCAATGGAAACAGCGCAGCTGCAGCATGAGTATTCCGAGGTTTGGCAGGGGCTAAAGAAGAATTTCAAGGCTGACAAATGATTAAACTCTATCGTCGAACGACACCAGGCACACTCGAGTACTGGGAAACATGGGATAAAGGGGATGGAACGTATGTGGTGCATACTGGAGTTGTCGGCGACCGCGGAACGTCAGGGGAAATCTCCTCATCTTTATTTTCCGCCGCATCAAAGAAGATCGATAAAGAAATATCGGCGCGGAAGGCTGAAGGGTTTGACGAGCTCGATCCGGAAGACGAATTCACGCTGCTGGTCGAATACCCGGTTGACGGATTTGGCACGGAAGAGGACTTAGACAAACGCTATCGGCTTGAGGATCGATTGAACGAGACCCTTGGCTGGACAGGCCTTGGAAAATGCGATGGCGGAAGTATCGGCTCGGGCACGATGGAAGTTTGTGCGTACGTCGTGGATTTCGAGATCGCGAAGGCCGTGATTGAGAAAGATCTTGCCGGAACGGAATTCGCCAATTATTCACGCATATATGACGAAAATGCGTAAGTCCGACTTCGCTTGAGAGATTTGGAGGAACAAAATGGCAATTAAAAGAACAGCAGAAGCAAAATGGCAAGGCAGTGTTACTGAGGGCAAGGGCAGCCTCAAACTCGAGAGCGGTGCGTTCGAGGGGCCGTATTCGTTCAACGCGCGGTTTGGGGATGACACGACGATGACCAATCCGGAGGAGTTGATCGCGGCGGCGCATGCGGGGTGTTTCACGATGGCTTTGTCGGGTGCGTTGGGCCGCGCGGGGTTTACTCCGACGAGCATCGAGACAAAGGCGACCGTCCACATCGAAAAGCAAGAGGCCGGCTTTGGCATCCCGCGTATCGATTTGGTCACCGAGGCGGTCGTGCCTGACATTACCGACGAGAAATTTCAAGAGGTCGCGAAAGGCGCAAAAGAGAATTGCCCGGTCTCGCGCGTCCTTGCCGGTGCTGAGATCACGCTCGCCGCCACGCTGAGATCATAGGTGGCGGAATCACGGGAACTAAAATTCCTCGCAACGCCCGAAAAGGGCGAGGTCTCAGCGTTGCTCCTCAGGCCCGCGGACGCCTCTCACCTGCTCGTTCTCGCCCACGGTGCGGGCGCCGATATGCGTTCGTCGTCGATGCAGAATATTGCCGACAGCCTCGGAGAACGCGGCATAGCGACGCTTCGGTATAATTTTCCATTTAAGGAATACGGCCGCGGCGGTGTCGACTCGCCAAAGGTTGCAACGGCCACAGTTCGTTCCGCGGTCGCCGAGGCGAAAAGACTCGAGCCGAAGCTGACGCTGCTCGCCGGCGGGCATTCATTCGGCGGGCGGATGACGACGACCGCGCAGAGCGAATCGCCGCTCGACGACGTCAAGGGACTCGTGCTTTTTTCGTTCCCGCTGCATGCGCCGAATCGGCCGGATGATTCGCGGGCAGCCCACCTCAGCGCTGTGAAAATTCCGATGCTCTTCCTGAGCGGAACGCGCGACGCGTTGAACGATCTAGATCTATTTCGGCCGGTGATCAAGACCCTGGGGAAAACGGCGACGCTTTACCTGCTGGATACCGCGGATCACGGTTACAAGGTCCTAAAGAAAGCGCGCACAACGTCTGAGGACGTTTTTGTCGAGATGGCCCGGGCAACCGCTGAGTGGCTCAAAACGGGAACAGCATAAGCTCTTCATCTGTCTCGCTTTTGTTTCACCAGGGGGAAAACTTTACGCCCTGTGGAAAAAATGTGAAACGTTTCACATTTTGAGTGTGAAACGTTTCACATCTTGCCCAAACCCCGTGTTTGTCGAGAAGAATACCCCTATTGCGCAAAGGTAATTGGCCTTTGTCGCGGGTGCCGACCCCACATTGGTCGCATATAAATGCTGGATTGGTCGAAGGTGTTTTTAGACAAAAGTACTCAGTTTTAAGGACTCTTGTTTATACGCTGAGCGGGACGCCGGATCATGGCGACGGCGGCGACGAGGTCGGCGGGATCATAGTGAACTTGCTGATCCGGCTGCCAAAAAAATCTTGCACGCAAACGGGACGGTGAGGTATTCTGCGGTAACGTCAATAGATACAATAGTTTATACCTTGAGCTGTCGGACTGTAGAATAGTGGGAGCATTAGCAAAATAGGCGAAAGATATGAAAAGAGCGGTTTTCAGTTTCCTGTTCCTTACCTTATCCACGGCCGTCGGCATGGCCCAGCAGGCCAATGGGCCGTTCCTTTTCGCGGTCGAGGACGTCTTCTCGATATCGGGCCGCGGAACGATCGCGACGGGCAAGATCGAACGCGGCTCCGTTAAAGTTGGTGACGCGGTAGACGTCGTCGGGCCAAATGGAGCAACGCCGACCACCGTTGCGGCGATCGAGATACTGCGCAAGTCGCTGACGGAGGCCAAAGCCGGCGACAATGTCGGTTTGCTGCTGAGGGGCGTCGAGAAGACCGCCGTTGAACGCGGCAGCGTGATCGCCAAACCGGGCAGCATCAAGACATTCAAACGATTCAAGGCGAAGATCGACGTGCTGACAACGGCGGAAGGCGGTCGTGCAAAACCGCTCGCGACAGGCTTTCGGCCCCTGGTAGAGATCAGGACCGGAAGCTTCTCGGGTGTCATGACGTTGTCCGCCGGCAAGGCTGAGATAGCTCAGGGTGAAAAGGGTATCGAGGTCGAGATCGAACTCACACAGGCCGCTCCTCTCGAAAAGGGAACCGTCATCGCGCTTCGCGAATATGGCAAAACCGTCGCGAAAGGCACCGTTACTGCCGTCATACCATCAAAATAATGTGTAGAAATATCAAGACACTCTTCAATTTCGACCCGCCGGCGACGACCGACGAGGTCCAGGCCTCGGCCCTGCAATTTGTGCGAAAGCTGTCGGGCATGAACAAGCCTTCAAGGGCAAACGAGGAGGCCTTCTATCTCGCGCTCGAACGCGTCGCGGCGGCCGCGCAGGAGATGCTTAACACACTCTCAACAACAGCGCCGCCTCGCGATCGCGAGGTCGAGGCGGCCAAGGCACGAGAGAGGTCGGCGATAAGATTCGGCAGGGCAAATCGAGTATAATTGTCGGACTCGATCATGAATCTCCGAGATGAATGGAAGTGGCTGGCCATCCTGGCGGTCCTCGCGATCGCCGTTTACGCTAATTCGACCGGCGGTGAGTTCGTCTATGACGACACTCGACAGATACTCCGAAACTCGCTGATACAGAACAATGCGCTGATCGGTAAGGCCCTCACCTCCGACGTTTGGGCGTTCAAGGGCGACGGCAGCGTCGTGGCGAGCAACTACTGGCGTCCCACATTCACGGCCTGGCACATCCTAAACTACCGTTTATTCGGGGCGTCGCCCGCCGGTTGGCACTGGCTGAACGTACTTCTCCACGCGGGCGTAACGCTGCTGGCATTTCTGTTCCTGCGAAAGATCGAATTCTCGGCTACCGTTGCATTCGCGATCGCTCTCATCTTCGCGGTGCATCCCGTGCACGCGGAGTCGGTCGCTTGGATATCAGGTTCGCCGGACCTCTTGTTCGCGCTGGCCTTGCTCGGGTCGATGTGGTTTGCACACTCCTACGCTAAAAGCCGTTCGTCGAAGCATCTTGCCCTAACAGCACTTCTGTACGCCATCGCGCTCGGCGCAAAAGAGATAGGCGTAATCTGCCTGCCGATCTTCTATTTTCTTTTTGACCGAATGGAGGCACCTGATAAAAGAAAGGGCGTGGATAACAAGAGCGCACTCCTGCTCCTCGGCGCGGTAGCTGCGGCGTGGTTTCTCATTCGCTTGGCTATTCTTGGCGGTTTGTCGAGCCCGCCGGAGGACGCTGTTGGCTTTGGTACCGCTGTCCTGAGCGTGCCTTGGATGTTCGCATTTTACTTGCGGCAAATTTTCTTGCCGTACTGGTTATCGGTCAATTATCCGGTCGAGCCTGTGACGTCCATCGGACTGAGCAATTTCGTCC
>CAZWSK010000182.1:0-5029 GCA_964636445.1 uncultured Chloracidobacterium sp. | reverse complement strand
GACGCCGTGACCTCGACAGGCAACAACATTTTCTTTGGTACAAAGAACGGAAAACTGTTCGGCTCGAACGATGACGGCGACTCGTGGAAGATGATCGAGGGATCGCTGCCGGAGATCTGTTGTGTAAAGGCGTACACGGTCTGACCCTGCGAATAATTAATAATTGCTAATTAATAATTATTAATTTCTTTGATGTTTAAACATGCCCGTTATCGTACATCTCAGCGGACACCTGAAGCCGTTCACCGGCGGTACGGTAGAAGTGGCTCTCGCGGGCGAATTCGACACGGTCGCCGACGTGCTCGATGAACTTTGGGGCCGCCACGCGGCGCTTCGCGATCGTGTCCTGAACGAGACGGGCGAGATCCGTCAACATGTGAACATTTTCGCCGGCAGTGACGACATCAAACGGCGCGATGGGCTAGCGACAAAGCTGAGCGTCGGTGAGCTTCACATCTTCAATGCCGTGAGCGGCGGATGAGTTTAGTAGACCAGGTACCGCTCTCTTTGCACTTTGAAACCTGAAAGACCCTCTTGCCATTGGTCTTGGATCGCATCAAGCGACTGACCTGCCTCGACAGCTTTGCGGATCTTATCAGTGCCGCAGACCACGTCAAACGGATTCTTGCCGAACTCGTATTCGTAGTCGCCCTGCTTCCACTGGAACTTGTCGGTGTATCGGTCATAAGCTGTCTTGACCATGGCGATGCCGACGATAACCGGAGTAAAAGCGTCGCGATCGGTGACATGTATTTGGACGCCTCCGCATGTTTGGCGAGCCCATTTTTGAAAGGTGGGCTGGAAGTAGCATGGGCGGAATGTGACACCGGGGAAGTTGTGTTCATCGAGTGCGGCCTTCCATTCGTACGGATCGATGAAGGGCGCACCATTCAACTCGAATGGTTTTGTCGTACCGCGGCCTTCGCTGAGTTCTGTGCCTTCGAGATGGACGGTCGCGGGGAAGACGACGCATGTGTCGACGGTCGGGATGTTCGGCGACGGCGGCACCCAGGGCAGGCCAGTCTGCTCGAACCACATTTCGCGCGACCATCCGTCCATCTCGATGACCTCAAGGTCGCAACCGATGTTCCAATGTTCGTTGAACATCTTGGCCAGTTCGCCGCACGTCATCCCGTGGCGCGTCGGTAGCTCGTATTGACCAACGAACGAAGTAAACTCGGTCTCGGTTACATTGCCTTCGACGTGGATACCCGTGATCGGATTTGGCCGGTCGCAGACGACCACGCGTTTGCCGTACATAGCGGCGGCGATCATGCAGTTCGCCATCGTATAGACGAAAGTGTAGATGCGGCAGCCGACGTCCTGCATGTCAAAGACGATGGTGTCGACATTCTCGAGCATCGCTTCCGTTGGGATGCGCGTTTCGCTGTAGAGCGAATAGACCGGCAGCCCCGTGCGCGGGTCGATCGCATGATCGGTCTCGATCATGTTGTCCTGCACGTCGCCGCGAATGCCGTGCTGCGGGCCGAAGTAGGCGGTGAGGTTGATGTCGTCGCGTTCGGCAAACACGTCGGCGACGAATCGCAGGTCGGGCAGCACCGATGCCTGATTGCACACCAACCCTACGCGCTGTCCGCGAAGAGTATCGATCTTTTCTCCCAACAAACGCTCGATGCCGAGCCTTACTAGCTTATCGCTCATATCAAAATAATAGCCCAAGCTTTCGCTCGGGCTATCGTGTCTCGGAGGATTTGCTCTAAATTACATCTTCTTGGCGGCCTTCTTTGCGGCCGGTTTTTTTGCGGCCGGCTTCTTTGCCGCAGCTTTCTTAGGAGCGGCAGCTTTCTTCGCCGGAGCTTTCTTGGCGGCGGGCTTCGCGGCCGGCTTGCTTGCGGCGGCTTTCTTAGCGGGAGCTTTCTTAGCAGCCGGTTTCTTAGCCGCGGGCTTGGCAGCAGGTTTGGCGGCGGCCTTTGCGGCGGGCTTCGCCGCACCGTCGCTCACTGACGCGCCGGCAGCATGCTTGGCCACAGAGGCGATACCGTTCTCCATCGCTTTAGCGGTCTTGTACATCTCGCTCTTGCCGATGACCTGGCCGTTGGTGGCGGTCATCACAAAGTACGGCGAGCCGTCCTTCGCTTTCCGGCGGTCAAAACGCTTTTCATTGCCAGCGTTCTTTTGAACAGATGCGATGCCTTTCTTCGCCGCCGATGAAGACTCGTACGCTTCGCTGCTTAAGATTACCTGGCCGTTGCTGGCCTTCAGATTGAACCGAACCTTGCCGGTCTTCCCAGTCTTGATCTCAAATTTTCCTGCCATTTAATATCTCCTTTTTATTAGGAAGGGTGTGATAAAACTCGAACGCGAAATAATATGTCACAACTCGCGCGCTATGGCAAGGACATTTGCGCGCCTATTCTAAAAAGTCATTTCCCATTTCGCGGGGTGCGAGGTTGTTTGCACGAATGATGCGCACGCATCCGTTCCATCGCAGGATGGAATCGTCGTTGTCGGCCGGCTTCATCGATTGAGCTTTTTCGAAGCAGTCCATCGCTTGCCGGAACAATTCATAAGCGCCGACTCCACCTTTCGCAAGGGTCGCTTTCGCTCGGCGTTCGTACATGATGCCGGTGTAATACGCGCGTTGATAGTCGTCGCTCAGACGAGTTATGTATTCCGTTATTCGGGCATCGCCTACAGCGTAGTCTTTACCAAAGCGATCGCTCATCGCCAGGATGATGTTCTTAAGGGCGTCTTGATTGTCCGGCTCGACCGCGAGGACGTCGAGATAAATACTCTCGGCAGCACCGGGTTCGTTGAGAAGGCGGTAGCGGTTGGCCTTTTCTAAGGCGGCGGGAATTGCTTCAGCGGACAGCTTTTTCAATTCAAACATCTTTACTTTCTCCGAAATATCTTGACCAGCCGCGCTAACGGATCGTAGTGCTCGTCGACGACCCGTTCCTTTAACGGGATGATCGCATTGTCAGTTATGGTGATGTGTTCGGGGCATACCTTTGTGCAGCATTTTGTAATGTTGCAATAGCCGATGCCGAATAATTCCTTTAGCTCCTCCGTGCGGTTCTCGGTATCGAGCGGGTGCATCTCGAGTTGCGCTGCATGAACGAGAAATCGCGGGCCGATGAATTCGTCGTGCTTCACGTGGTCGCGCAGCACGTGGCAGACGTCCTGGCACAGGTAGCACTCGATGCACTTGCGGAATTCCTGGACGCGATCGACGTCCGCCTGCGCCATTCTCCACGTGCCGTCGGCGGCGTCGGGTTCGCGCGGTTTGAACTTCTTAATGCGTTTCTTGACCTCGTAGTTCCATGAGACATCGGCGATCAGGTCCTTGATCGGAGGGAACGCTCGCATCGGTTCGATCGATACCGGCTGCGTAATGTCGATCGTGTCGAGCCGCGTCATGCACATCAGCTTTGGCATGCCGTTGATCTCGGCGGAGCACGAGCCGCATTTGCCGGCTTTGCAGTTCCAGCGGCATGCTAGATCAGGAGCGGACTCGGCTTGGATCTGATGCACGGCGTCGAGTACGACCATTCCTTCGGACACCTCGGTCTGATAGTCGATCATCTCGCCGCCTTCGCGGCCGCCGCGTCTGATACTGAACGTCGCCTTTTGCATAGAAGAAATGGAACCACGAAATTACACGAAAAAACACAAAAAATGGCGAGACGCTTTTGTGTTGTTTCCGTTTATTTTCCGCTCATACAACATAACGTTTCCACTCGAGCCGCGGGGTGCTCCCGAAGTTGGCGAGCAAGCCTAAACGCGTCTTTGTGATCTTGAGATAATTGATCAACTGGGCGACCTCGATATTGGTCAGCTTGTTCAGGACCTTTAGCTCCAAAATGATCTGGCCAAAACACACAAAATCAGGTGCGTACCATTTTTCAACCTCAACATCTTTGTAGTAGATCGTCAGTTTGTGTTCACGTTCAAAGGGAATACCCTGTTTCGTAAATTCAACCGCAAGTGCCTCCTGATAGACTGCCTCAAGATATCCGGTACCAAGCGTCTTATATACCTCGAACATTGCCCCAACGATCGCATAAACCTCGTCCTTGAAAAGGAGTTCCGACATTTTGTGTCCTTTCGTGTGTTTTCGTGGTTACTGGTTCTCCTCTATCACTCGCTTCAACTCGTCCGGCATCTCCGGGATCGGAATTCTTGAGATCTGCATTTGCCCGTCCGCGTCCTTCTTAAGTGAAAAATTGAACTTCGCAAAGTCGGCAACTTTTTCCGGATAGTCATCCCGAAAATGTCCACCGCGGCTTTCTTTGCGTTCGATCGCGGCTCGAGTAATGGCTTCGCTGACGGTAAGCAAATTGTGCAGATCGAGCGCCGTGTGCCAGCCCGGATTGAAATCGATATTGCCCGGGACGAAGCACTTTGCCGACCGCGCTTTTAATTGTTCGATGCCCTCAAGCGCGTGCTGCATCTCGTCCTCCACGCGGACGATGCCGACCATTGCCTGCATCATTTCTTGCAGGTCGCTTTGGACGTTGTACGGATTCTCGCCGCCTGCGCGCTCAAATGGTTCGAGAGCGGCTTTTGCTTTTGAGTCGACCTCATCGGTATTGATCGTTCCCACGCGGTTCTCCAGAGCGAACTTCGCTGCATACTCGCCCGCACGTTTACCGAACACGATCAGGTCAGACAGCGAGTTCCCGCCGAGTCGGTTTGCGCCGTTGATGCCCGCCGCACATTCGCCGGCGGCGAACAAGCCTGGCACCGTCGAGGCTTGCGTGTCGGCATCGACGCGGATGCCGCCCATTATGTAATGCGTAGTTGGCCCGACCTCCATCGGCGTGGTGGTGATGTCGAGATTCGCCAGCTGCATGAACTGGTGATACATCGACGGCAGCTTTTTCTTAATGTGTTCGGGCGCGTTGGGCAGTTTCTCTTTGATCCACGCTATGTCGAGAAAGACGCCGCCGTGTGGCGAGCCGCGGCCTGCCTTCACCTCTCGCATGATGCAGCGGGCGACGTGGTCGCGGGTGAGCAGTTCGGGCGGACGACGGGCATTCTTGTCGCCTGTGACGTATCGCCAGCC
>CAZWSK010000181.1:0-5058 GCA_964636445.1 uncultured Chloracidobacterium sp. | reverse complement strand
CGAGGTCGACATCATCGACTGTAAAGCCCGCTTTCGCAAGCATTTCCGCCGAGATATCTGCCATCGAGCGGACCGCAACCTTAAAGAGCTCGTTGCCCTTCATCTTAAAGAAATGTTCGCGGTTATCTATGGTCTCGTGGGTCGTGCCCAGCTTCGTACCGCCGCCGGGAGCATACAGTTGCTCCTCGTACCGGCCGTCGGAACGGATCTTTGTCGCTAAAATACCCTTTCCTTCCTCCACCGGTCCGACTACCGCGGCCCCAGCACCATCGCCGAAGATCACACACGTGCCGCGATCGGTATAGTCCACGTATTTCGTCAGCACCTCGGCCCCGATGACCAAAGCGTAGTTGATCTGGCCCGTCTTGATCATCGACTCGACCATGGTCAGGCCGTATATAAAGCCCGAGCATGCCGCAAAAACGTCCATGCCCGCGGCGTTGATCGCACCGATCTGTGCCTGAATGAGCGCACCTGTCGACGGCATGATCTGATCCGGGGTCGTCGTCGCGCAGATTATGATGTCGATGTCTTCGGGCTGAAGGCCGGCGCGTTCCAGGGCTTGTAGCGCGGCCTTTGTGCCGAATTGCGAGGTGTACTCGTGCGGAGCAGCCTTGTGCCGCTGCCTAATGCCTGTGCGCGTGACGATCCATTCATCGTTGGTATCGACGATCTTTTCCAGATCGGCATTCGTCAAAATGCCCTCCGGATAAGCGTGTCCCATCCCGATGATGCCCGCGTTTGACATAGAAGTTTCTTGAGTTCCTAGAGTTTATAGAGTTCATAGAGTTAACTGCAAACCGTCAAACTCTACGAACCCCACGAACTCAAATGAACTCGATGAACTTTTATTCCGATTCTTTTCCGTCGATGATCTTACGGCCACGGTAGGTGCCGGTCTTGGCGTCGATGCGGTGCGGCTGCTTTGTCTCACCGGTGTCCTTATCGATGTAGAACTGCGGCGTTTTCAGAGCGTCATGAGCGCGGCGCTGCCGCGTACGGGCGTGTGAATGTCGTCGTTTTGGATTTGGCATAATTAGTAAATCGTAAATCGTGAATCGTGAATCGCACATCTATTGTCGATTTACGATTGACGGTTTACTTCAATTCAAATTCTTCAGTGCAGCCCAACGCGGGTCAACCTCGTCGTCCTCGCACTTACAATCTATCAAATTGCGGTTTCCGCCGCATATTGGACAAAGACCGCGGCAATCTTCGCTGCAGAACATCTGCTCAGGCATTGCCAGCAAGATCTGCTCTCTCACGACCTCTGCGAGGTCTATCCGGCCGCCGATCACGAGCGATTCGTCCAGGTCGTCTTCGCCGACTTCCAGATCACGCTGATCGGTCTCGTGACCGGCGTCCACGAAAACATCGCGAAACGGTATCTCAAAAGCTCGCTTGACCGGTTCCAGACACCGCGAACAATCGGCCTCGCCCGTCGCGGTGATCATTCCGCCGAGATACGTCCGGTGTTCGTTCCTAAATATCTCGCCGTTGAACACCGCCGGCCCGTTCAAACGGGCCTCGCCCGCCAGATCGATCTCATCCGCCGCAAACTCCGCCCGCAGCGGTTTCTGATGTGTCGGTGCGGTCGCAAGGTCGATGAACATTGTCAATATTGCCCCCTCATTGCGCAAAACTGCCCGCAAAAGGCAAAAGTATGATTATAGTGGCTGAGAAAGGGGTGTCAAACGCAGTATGCCTGGCGTCCGTCCGGGAAGCGCAGTCCGGAAGGGGCCTTGGCCCCGCTCAACTTGGACAAGCATTCACGTCAGCGGAGCCGAGGCCCCTTCCCGACCTTGAGATAGCTTGGGTTGCCGCAGCCCACGATTCACATCTGCAGCAAACGTTGGTCCGCCGTAAACAAACCCCGTGTAGGCCTGCACGAGGGATGCTCCCGCGGCGAGCTTTGCCAACGCGTCTTCGGCCGTAAATATTCCGCCCGCGCCGACGATCGGCATCTTCCCATCCGAATAACGATGGATAGCCGCGATCACTTCATTCGAACGGTCAAACACTGGCCGGCCGCTGACGCCGCCTGCTCCGAATCGCCCAACGTCATCAGTTCGCAAACCGTCACGCGATACAGTCGTATTCGTTGCGATCATCCCATCGATCTCGAATCGCATGCATACGTCGACTGTTGCCTCGATCTCAGCCTCGGTCAGGTCGGGCGCGATCTTGACGAGTAGCGGTTTGCGGCCCATCGCCGCGTTTTTTTCCGTCAACGCAGACAGCAGCGGCTCAAGGCTCTCGGCCCGTTGCAATTCGCGAAGGTTTGGCGTATTCGGCGAAGAAATATTGACCGCGATGTAGTCCGCGACCGACTGCATGACCTCGAAGCACGCGACGTAATTCTCGACCGCTTCCTCATTCGGAACGTCCTTGTTCCGCCCAATGTTGACGCCGATGACGCACTTGCGGTCAACACGCGACAGGCGTTCGGCCACGACATGAGCACCCTCGTTATTAAACCCAAGCCGATTGATCAAAGCGCGATCCTTTGGCAAACGAAACAGTCGCGGCTTCGGATTGCCCGCCTGCGGCCGCAGCGTCACGGTGCCGACCTCAACGAACCCGAACCCCAGCGAGGCCACCTGGTCGACGACAACGCCGTTCTTGTCAAAGCCCGCCGCGAGCCCAAGCGGATTGGCGAATTTGAGCCCAAACAACTCGACAGGCGGCATTCCGAACGTTGGCTCATCGACGTAATACGGCGACGCGAGGCCCATTTTCATCGCCTTTACGCCGATCTCGTGCGCGCGTTCCGCGTCGAGGCTGAACATCGCGGGCCGCGCGATCATGTCCCAGAAGAATGACATCGTCCGTTCGATTCTAGTTAATGCGGGCCAAACTTTGAACTTTACACGCCGCTTTGTTACGATTTGCATCGAATGGCAGACGAATTTCACCTGGTCGAAAAGTCGCGGATCATGGACTCGACTTCGATGAACCGTGCGCTTCGGCGCCTCGCGACCGAGATCGCTGAGAAGAACCACGGCGCCGAGGAACTATATCTCGTCGGCATACGCCGCCGCGGCGTTCCGCTAGCCGAGCGTATTCGCGATAAGATCGAAAGCATCGAGGGCGTGAAGCCGCTCTACGGCATACTTGACATCACGCTCTATCGCGACGACCTCTCTACTGTCGGCACAAATCCGGTGGTCAATCGCACCGAACTCGAAGAAGACATCGACGGCAAAACCATCGTCCTGATCGACGACGTCCTCTACACCGGCCGCACCATCCGCGCCGCGATGGACCAGCTGATGGATTTCGGCCGACCGAAAAAGGTTCAGCTCGCAGTCCTAGTCGACCGCGGCCGCGAACACCGCGAATTGCCGATCCAAGCCGATTTCGTCGGCAAACATGTGCCGACAAAACAGACCGAGATAATTAAGGTGATGCTCAAGGAATTTGACGATGTCGAGGCCGTCGGCATCTTTGAGAGGCCGGCAGAATGATCCGCTGAAGCAAGGTGACGCCTTGCTTTTTTTGTAGATGGACAAGCCGTTTAGGAGAAGAGATCTGTTGGGAATTCGCGATTTATCCGCCGCGGAGATCACAGGTATTCTTGATACGGCCGAGACATTTACCGAGATTTCGAGCCGTGAGGTCAAAAAGGTCCCCGCTCTACGCGGCAAGACCATCGTCAACCTCTTCTTCGAGGCATCGACAAGGACTCGGACCTCTTTTGAGTTGGCCGCCAAGCGCCTCTCTGCGGACGCAGTGAATATCAGCGTCTCGTCGTCGAGCGTGAGTAAAGGCGAGACGCTGCTAGATACCGCATTGAATCTCGACGCGATGGCGCCTGACTGCATCGTCGTTAGGCATGGTTCCGCGGGTGTTCCGCATCAGCTCGCAAAGGTCAGCAAAGCCGCCATCGTCAATGCCGGCGACGGTTCTAACGAACATCCGACCCAAGCCCTGCTTGACGCGATGACCATCCGCGAGCACAAAAAGCACATCGATGGCCTCGAGGTCGCGATCATCGGCGACATCCTGCACAGCCGTGTGGCGAGGTCGAACATACATTTATTGACGAAACTCGGCGCAAAAGTACGTATTGCGGGCCCGGGCACGCTCGTTCCCGCCGATTTTCTGCATATTGTAAGTTCGGGAATGACCGTTTGCGAACACGTCGAGGACGCCATCCGCGGAGCCGACGTCGTCATGATCCTACGAATCCAGCGCGAGCGGCAGGACTCTGCGTACTTCCCTACCCTCCGCGAATACTCGATACACTACGGCCTGACCAACGAGCGGCTCGATCTGGCAAAAAAGGACGCCATCGTCCTCCACCCCGGCCCAATGAACCGCGGCATCGAGATCGCATCCGACGTCGCCGACAGTTCGCGCTCGCTCATTTTGGACCAGGTGAAATACGGCGTCGCGGTCAGAATGGCAGTGCTTTATCTTGCGACCGGAGGAACTGCCACCGAAAGATAGTTCTATGAAGTTGTTGATCGCCAACGGCCATCTTATTGACCCGGCCGCACCCGAGAATACCGGCATGTCCGTCCTCATCGAGGACGGCAAGGTCGCGGCGTGGATCAGGCCCAATGAGCCTGCGCCCGAGGGCTGCGAGGTATTTGACGCGAGTGGTTTGCTCGTCGCGCCGGGATTTATCGACATGCACGTGCACCTGCGCGAGCCTGGGCAGGAGCATAAGGAAACGATCGCGTCTGGCTGCGCGGCGGCGGTCGCAGGCGGCTGGACGAGCGTTTGCCCGATGCCGAATACGCAGCCCGTGAATGACAACGCCGCGATCACGCGTTACATGATCGAGCAGGCCGAGCGGGCCGCTCTGGCGAACGTCTTCCCGATCGGTGCGATCACTAAATCGTCTGACGGCAGCGAGTTAGCCGAAATGGGCGAGATGAAGGCCGCCGGAGCCGTGGCCGTTTCCGATGACGGACGTCCTGTGCCAAATGCCGGCATCATGCGCCGTGCGATGCAGTACGCAAAGGATTTCGATCTGCCCGTGATCGATCATTGCGAGGACAAATCACTGTCCAGCGGTGGCGTGATGCACGAGGGCAAGATCTCGCTGCT
>CAZWSK010000180.1:1871-5072 GCA_964636445.1 uncultured Chloracidobacterium sp. | reverse complement strand
AAATCGGCCGTGTGAAACTCCTTGGCGCGCGGCTCGCCGTAGATAAAGTCGTCCATCGCGACCACATCGACTCCGCCCGTTCCGTCCGTGTTGCTTGCGGATAGGCCGACATTGCCGCATTCGATCACCACACGTGCGATACGCTCACCGGCATTGAACGAGACTCCCACAAAAGATAGTCCGTTATTCGATACAGGCGCTGATGCCGCTCCGGGAAGCTGACTACCGTCAGGCCCATAAAATCGGACCAGGGAGCGATTGCCGCCCGTCGAGCTATCGACGTCGGCGAAGATCAGTCCAAAACCGCTAACCGTCGCCGGTATCGTCGTACCGGGAATAAAAAACGTGATCTCCAGATTCGGTGTGTTCCTCGCAATGAACAGCCTCTGTGCACTGAAGGTCTGGAAGATAGATGAATACGTTGCATTGATATTTCCAAACCGCACCGCCGTTCCGGATGCCGTCGTCGCGCTCACGGCAAACTGGTTCAATGCGGCTCCCGTGTCCGTCTCGATCGCGTTGAACACGATGCCCCGCGGGCTATTCACGTTAAAGAAGGTGGGTGCGAGATTGTTCGGCTCCGCACTCGAATCGGGAACACCGTCCCAATTTATCTCGCGGCGGCCGCTAGTGAATGAGCCTCCTACGCCGTTGTTTGCTCCCAGATCCGCACGAAACTGGTCAACGATCGCTTGTATTGCGGCGGCATTTGCGCCGCTTCCCTGACGAACCACCGGGGCCGCAAATGAGGCCATCGTCATAACCAACGACAGCGATAAAATCATAAGTATATTGATCCTCTTCATTTTTTTCGTTCTCCTAAAAGTAGTGTTCCTTGGCTTATTCGCCGGGTCCTCATGACTGCGAGCAATGAATCGAGACAGAGCAGGGTACCAGTCGCGGCCAGTTGATGATGACATCGGTTGCTTTCAACGAAATCGCACAATCCTTCAGCCGTAGTTTCGAATAGTTCGACAGCTGCTTCGAGCCGGATGTGATCTGAGGACCGTCCGCAGCCGCTGCAGGCTGCCAGATCGGTCTTCGCTCTTTTACGGATGATTTGAATTCGTTCATATTCGATCACGACCTCTCGATCTATTGCCATTACCTGCATTCGTGACCCTTCAAAAGTTCGTGCTCCTTGCACGATGAAACAGTTATAATTCGAAACACGGACAACAATCTTTAGCTTTGTGTGAAAGTTTTCTGAAGAAGTTCTGAATGCCGCAAATGCCTGTCACGAGCTATCATTTCGGCCGATTTCGCCTCGACCCGGCGGAGCGTCTGCTTTTCGACGGCGATCGCAGCGTCACCTTGCCGCCGAAGGTCTTCGACACGCTCAAGATGCTTGTTGAGAACGCCGGCCGCATCGTCAGCAAAGAACAGATGATGGCCGAGATCTGGGAGGACAGCTTTGTCGAGGAGAACAACCTGGCGCAAAATATCTCGCAGATCCGCCGTGTTCTAGGCGAAGGCTTTGTTGAGACAGTGCCGAAGTTCGGCTATAGGTTCATAGCTGGCGTGACCGCCGCATCGAGCCGCGTGACGACCGAGATCGTCGAAGAAAGTCACGGCCGCATCTACATCGATGACGGGCCAAGGACCGCGGAAATGCGTGAATCCGCGTCACAGCTTCCCCGAGCGGTCTACCAAACGCATTATGCGCGCAATGGCGACGTCAACATCGCGTACCAAGTGATCGGCGAGGGGCCGGTGGACATCGTGTTCGTAATGGGCTGGGTGTCGCATCTCGAGTACTTCTGGCGGCATCATGCTTTTGCATCCTTTCTCGACCGATTGGCGTCGTTCTCACGGCTGATCCTATTTGATAAACGTGGAACCGGCTTGTCGGACCGCGTGCCTATCGACCAACTGCCGACACTTGAGCAGCGGATGGAAGACGTTCACGCGGTCATGGATGCCGTCGGGTCGGAGCGAGCGGTGCTCGTCGGCGTCAGCGAGGGCGGGCCGATGTGCTCGCTGTTCGCTGCGACATATCCGGAACGCACGGCGGGGCTCGTAATGATCGGCACCTACGCTAAACGCATCCGCGATGAAGACTACCCTTGGGCTCCGACCGAGGAACAGCGCGAAGCGTTCTTTGACCTCATGCGTCGCGAATGGGGCGGCCCCGTCGGTATTGATGAGCGTGCGCCGTCGATGGCCGATGATCCTGAATTTCGCGCTTGGTGGGCGGAGTATCTGCGGATGGGAGCTAGTCCGGGTGCCGCGGTCGCTCTTACAAAAATGAACGCCGAGATCGACGTGCGCGACGTTCTGCCGTTGGTTCGTGTCCCCACGCTCGTCATTCATCGCGAGGGCGACATGTGCCTGAAGGTCGACGAAGGCCGCTACGTGGCGGACCGCATTCCCGGCGCACGGTATGTCGAGCTGGCCGGCATCGATCATCTGCCGTTCGTCGGAGAACAGTGCGATATCCTCGATGAGGTCGAGCAATTCGTTTCAGGTCTCCACATCGGCGGCGAATACGATCGCGTGCTCGCTACAGTGTTGAGTATTTCCTGGGCCGATCCTGAGGGCGAGGCGGTGAAACGCGGCGACGACGAGTGGAACGAACTCATCGAACGCTCCCGTGATTACGTCAGGCGCAAGCTGGAACTCTTCCGCGGCCGCATCATCTCGGTCGGCGACAATGAAACGCTCGCGGCGTTTGACGGTCCTGCCCGTGCGATCAGATGTGCCGTCGCTGTCACTGAAGGTGCGAAGAAACTGTCGATCTCCGTCCGCACCGGCCTCCACACCGGCGAATGCGACGTCATCGAGGACAGTCTCGGCGGATTTGCCGTCGCGCTCGCTCAAAAGATCGCCGAGCTCAGTGAGAACTCAAACATTCTCGTCTCGCGCACCGTAAAAGACTTGGTCGCCGGCTCTGGCCTTGAGTTCAAGGAATTCGGCACCCGCACCTTCGACGGGGTTGAGGGCAAATGGCGCCTGTTTTGTGTAGTAACCTAACAATATGAAAAAGTTCAGCACCACTCTCCTTTTCGTTCTCCTCGTAACGGTCTCAGCCTTCGCGCAGACGCTTGATGAAAAGCTCAAGGAAATTGACGATTATGCCAACACAGTGATGACGACCTGGAAAGGTCCGGGAATGGCGGTCGCTATCGTCAAGGACGACAAGGTCGTGTCGGCCAAGGGCTACGGCGTGCTAAAGCTCGGCGAGCCGGCGGCGGTCAACGC
>CAZWSK010000180.1:0-1771 GCA_964636445.1 uncultured Chloracidobacterium sp. | reverse complement strand
TCGCCGGACGAGATCCTCAGGCGTGTCAGGTATCTCAAGCCCGTGTCGAGTTTTAGAACGCAGTTTGGCTATCAAAACCTGATGTTCATCGCCGCCGGTAAAGTGGTTGAAAAGGTCTCCGGCAAGTCCTGGTGCGAATTCGTGCGCGAGCGCATTCTCACGCCGCTCGATATGAAGCGCACAACGTGCAGCGTCAATGCCCTGCCCGACAATGCCGCCTGGCCGCACAACGAATCGGGCGGCACGCTCCGCACTCTTCACCGAGGGAATGTGGACGGCTCGTACTCAGCAGCCTCGCTAAATTCGTCCGTCAACGACCTCTCAAAATGGGTCCGACTGCAACTTGGCAGGGGCAAATTCGAGGGCAAACAGATCTTCAGCGAGCAGCAATCATGGACGATGCATCAGCAATGGCTTGCTCAGCAGGTGTCCATGGGTGCCTCGCGAAACAATCCCACGACACACTTCTCGGGTGTCGCGTTGGGCTGGTTCGTTAATGATTATCAGGGCCGCAAGATCATCAACCACAGCGGCGGCCTCGACGGAATGCTGTCGTACACAGTGCTGATCCCAGAGGAAAACGCGGGCTTTGTCGTGCTCACAAACAACGAATCACCGTCCTTCGCGATCATGATGAGCAAGATCCGTGACGTTCTCGTGAACGCCCCCAAACGCGACTACAACGCCGAGGCCGTCACACGAGTGGCGAACATGAAGGCAAACGAAGCGGCAGAGATCAAGCGGGTTAACGATGCTCGTGTGCTCAATACAAAACCGTCGCTCGTTCTCGCGGATTATGCCGGAACCTATGGCGACCAGCTGTATGGCGATGTGACGGTTGCCGAGGAAAACGGCCGACTGGTTTTGCGCTTCTTGCCGTCGCCAAACTTCGTTGCTGACCTTGAGCATTGGCACTACGACACGTTCCAGATCAAATGGCGTCCGTCGGTTGCATACAACTTCCCGCGCGGGTTCGTGACCTTTACGATCGACAAGAACGGCAAGACCGATCGTCTGACAGTCGATCAGCCAAACAACGATTTCTGGTTTTACGAACTAGATCTTCGTCGTAAAGCTGCCGATAGCTCGACAAAATAACGGTTATATGTAAGAATCCTCTTTCGATTTTTAGTAGAACAGGAGAAACTTTTAGTTAATGTCAGAAGAAGCAGTACAGCCGGCCGAAGCGGCACCCGAGACCACCGACCACGATGACGTGCATTATCAAGCGGTCGAAAAAGAGGGCGTCGTAACGGCCATCTGGGAGATGCAGGGCCAAAAACACCTTCGCACCATCGACCCGCGTTCGAACGAAGGCAAACAGATCCTCGCCCTCTTCGAAACAGCCGGCTAGACAGGCAGAAACACGAGCAGTAGCGAGTGTGCCCCGCGGCAACAAGCCGCGCACGGGCTCCCTCGCTATTTTGTTTCCAGATCCCGCCAGACCTGCACGATACGGTGATCCCTGCCCCCGAGCGTCCGGCCGTCAAACTCATTCACAGCCACGACGCCCAAACCGGCCGAGGTCAGGAATATCGCCTCCGCCGATCCCAGTTCACCGATCTCAGCCTCGACCTCCTCGCACGCCAGGTTCTCAAGCACAAACTCCCGCGTCGTCCCCGGTAAACACCCCGTCGACGATGCCGGTGTGAACAGCTTACCGCCCACTAGCCAAAACACATTCGCCATACAGCCGCTGGTGACATGACCGCGTTCGTTAACGCGAATTGCCTCGTGAAAACCGCGGCCCTTCGCCTCGTCGATCGCGAGA
>CAZWSK010000179.1:0-5076 GCA_964636445.1 uncultured Chloracidobacterium sp. | reverse complement strand
GTTGCCCCCGCCAGATTTTGAGTCTGGTGCGTATACCAATTTCGCCACTCCGGCAAGTGCCTGACGAACTTCCGATTTTACGGTTCGCATCACGTGGGGTCAACCAAGCCGATCCGAGAGAGTACTTAACCACTTGTTGCCGCGTCATAGACCCTTGAACCCGGCATCTCGTCAAAGAGCTTACCGGCGTCGCCCCAGCTCTGATCGAGGACTACGAAGTAGTGCACCTCTCCCGTATCTAGGCGGCTGCAGACAATATCAAGCACCGCCTTCGCATCCGCATCGCCGCTCTGCCTCGGTCTGAGCTCGATGAATAACACGCGATATGGTAATTCAGGCAGGTGCTCCACCTTTTTATGAGCGGCGTAGATCACTGCGATCTCGTCCATGCCGGCCAGCTTTTTCGGGATCAAGTCTATGAACGCTTGCGGCAGATCGTGCGGGACAAATGTGTCTGACGGGACTGCTGGCGTTCGCTCCTTTCTGGCCTTTTCGTAGATCTCGTCTTGCTCCTCGATGGCCGTAACGTATTTCTTGGCCTCATCTAGTCGTCCCTTGCCCCTGAGGTACTCAAATGCGAGCTGACACGCGTCATAGCGAAACGCGGCGTCCAGCTCCATCGCCTTATCAAGGTGTTCGATACCCGTATCGTCGTCCTCCGTCAGCCTAAGCAGCCCGAGGTTGTACCATGCGACGCCACTTTCAGGGAACCTCCGGGCCGCTTCCTCGATCGCCGGTTTCGCCGCCGCATGTCCTTCCTTCTCCGTCTGAAGACGGGCGACCTCACGAAGTTCATCCAACGTCAATTCAGTATCGGCCTGCTTCTGCTCAAGCTCGTCAAGGCGTTTTTGTGCTTCTTGAAAATGTTCATGTCGGGCCCGCCAGGTTTGGACCGCCTGCTCATCCCAAGCCGTATCGAATTCTCCAGCGGCTTTCTCGGATGCCTCGGCGCCCAGAAAATAAGTCGCCGCATCAACCGTCGTCGCGGCCGGTAGCTCGGGCAGTTCTCCTTCGCTCCAATAACCGATCAGACGCAGCCTGTCGGCAAGTGCCGGGTGTGAGTCGTTAAAGTCGGTAGGCACCTTCACCGCCTTAGCTAGCGACGATCGCTCGTAATCGGGGTTTATAAAGGCGAGTGACGCTATCATTCGGCTGAAAAGGCGATCGGCCGGCTTCTCGCTTTTTATATTCTCCTCATGAATGCCGCGCCAGAATTCATTCTCGAGGTGATGGCTTCTGGTCTCGAGTGCGATCAACGCCTCGCCCAGAGGGCGCGCGCCAACCAGTTCCGCAGCGTCCCTGTCCGCATCCTTTTCATGTTCGCGCATCAGCACAAAGGAGTAGGCCGTGAAATAGGGGAAAAACCACTCGACAAAGCGTTTGTACAGCCCGCCAAGTTTATGGTCGCTAACTTCCTGAGAATCGATGAGCCTACCCCATGCTTCTCGCATTTGATACGCCCATTTTGCAAAAACGCCATGCTTCCCTGAAATGTGCCCGATCTCGTGACAGAGAACCGCCTCAAACTGTTCAGGAGACAAGGCCTTCATCACCGGCAGGCCAAGGATCAAATAAACCTTGCGGCCAAAAATGCCTATGCGCGGCATTGTCACAACGCCGGCGTTGAAACTATCGTTCAGCAAGATCTGGGCCGGGCGTTGAGCACTGAGGGCGTCGCACGTTCTCTCGATAAAATCATGGAGTTGCGGGGCATCGTTTCTCGCGATAACCGTGCCTTCCGGATCGGGAACACGCGCGGTGATCGATCGGACTGCCGATCCAATAAATCCAAAGTAGACCCCAAGCCCGGGTATGACCACCCACCAAAGTTTGGCCGTGTAGAGCAGCATCTTCCACACAGCCTCAGGTGCAACAAATAAAAGGGCTCCGACAACCGGAAGTGGTGCGCCCAGCAGTATGATCAAACCGATAAAGTACGCGTATCCAAGGGCGGTGAGCAAAAAGACCCTGAACTCATAACCCTTGCGATTGGTCGCCGCACGCGCCTCGAGGTCGCTAATGAGTGAAATGTACTGACCGTACTTCATGGGAAGCGGGCTAACGCTCAAAGGGTTCCGCAGTGTTATAGCACCGTTCCGGCCGTCAGTAAAGCCCTTTTTCGCAGCACCTATTCCTCTCTCGCCCCTCTCCCGACGGCTACCGTCTGCTCAAGATCCAGCCGCAGCACATTGTCCTCGTCGAGAGCGGCTGTGGTGAAGAGGATCGTGCGGTCTATGTTGATGTCGAAATGGCGGCAGAAGGCGGCGGCGTAGATACAGCGGACCTTGCTTTTTGGGTTGTAGCTTACGGGAAAAGTGTTGGCGGCCTCGGGATCGCCTGCGAGCACGCCGATCACGCGCTTTTCATCCTCATAGATCAGCTCGACCGTGTCCGGACTGCCCAGTGTCTCGTGTGCCTTTGTGTTAATGAACATTACGGAATTGTGATTCATCGTAATGCGCACGTCGCTCGGTTTGGCCTTGTTCGAATTCGGTCGTCCGGGAAATCGCTTCCAGTTCATTTGCGAGTTGTCTGACGGCATAGTGTTAAGTGTTTCTCCTTATGTGTAAGTTTCGTGAGCATCCGCTAACGTAGCATAGATGCAACATGCTGTCAACCGCTAAGACCTTATCGAAGATGTCTTGCAAGGGCCGCAAGAACGCCGTTATCCATAGTGGTCCCAAGAACAACAAGACCGATCCGCCGGCAAGGTTTACGACGATAAGAAGAGGTCTGGGAACAAGACCTTCGACCAATCAGGGGTTTATCTCTACCAATCTCGGCCGCCTCCTCTACCAAACCCCGGCGCGGCCTCTACCAAAACGGTCATTTTCGCGTTCAGTCGTTTTAAAAGAAAAAGGCTGCCCGAGGGCAGCCTTTCTCTTTCGCCATGCGAGGCCCGTCGGGGGCCTGAAATGTTACCGCATCGGTGCCGTGCACCAGTTGCCGGTCTTCTGCAGGCACAAGAACTCGGTGAGAAAGTCCATCTCAGCCGCCAGCGGCTGGCCGTTCTCGGACGGCATCAGCAGGAACGCGTCCTGCGCGATCACGCCGTGCCGCGGGTCCGCGATCAGTGGTGCTGCGGCATACTGGCCCTCATACGGCGCGAAGGGGAAGAACCCCGTCGACTCGACAGTGATCATATCCTCCTTTTGCATCATTCTGATGTCAGCGAGCGATTTGAGTATGGGCGTCTCGTCGAGAGCAGCGCCGTTCTTCTTGATCATGTAGCCCATCAGGTCGACGCCCTCGCCGGTGAACGCTTTGTCCGTAAAGCGGACGATCATGATCTCTCTAAGTCCGAGCATATTCAGCTTCGTGGGCGCAGCGAGCGTCATATCCATCAACGGCGCCTGCCGCGAGTCGCCAAAGCCCGCGAATGTCGAAATGCGTTTGTCGGGGAACGCATAGATCGGAAAATCTCTCGCTAACTGCATTGCAGCCCCTCCCGACGGATTATCCAGAAATGCCTGTCTCGTCATGTCGCCCAGCGGGTACCAGAACATCATCTGCCCATAGTGGTCATAGGCCGGCAGCGTCACCAGGACGCGAACATCGTTCTGATACGGATTGATCGACTTCCAAATGACCGACAGCCCGTCGTAGCCCGTGCGGCGGTTAAACACCTGGTCGACGTCCACTCCGTTCAGCTTGTAAAATTCCTCCGTAAAATCGAATGGGTATCCCGGCTCGTCATAGATTACCGGCGGAAGAGGCCGTTTCTGGCCAAAAGACGACACCGCCAAAATGAACAGCAGGGCTGCAATCCCCACCCACCAATAGTTTTTATATGAGTGTCTCATTGTCATTTCTCCTACGCTGGTTGCGTCTCTAACCACGCCACGCGGAGAAATGCTTCAAAGGCTTGTCGTCTTTCCGCCCCCGGCAAAACCGCTTGGCGTTCGACTGTAATAGAGTCAACCCGTATGCCATCTAAAACCGCTGTAAACATGCGGTCCCGGATTCGGGACGCGTGAGCACGCATAGAAAAAGTTCATAAGAGCGCTTAAATTTCCACAGTTAGCAACACCATTTCTTGAGAAAAAATAAACTTGACAACATCACACTCAACTATTATCATCTGAAAATGCTCAAGTTGGATGGAGCAGGCAATAATATTGGAGAGTGATTTATGAGCAAGATAATCGGCATCGATCTGGGAACGACCAACTCGGTCGTAGCCGTCATGGAGGGCGGCGAGCCCGTCGTTATTACAAATTCTGAGGGCGGACGCACAACTCCTTCGGTTGTAGCATTTACAAAGGACGGCAACCGCCTCGTCGGCCAGGTCGCAAAGCGTCAGGCCGTTACAAATCCCGAGAACACGTTGTATTCGATCAAGCGTTTCATGGGACGCAAGTTTGATGAGGTCTCTGAGGAGATCAAGCAGGTACCTTTCAAGATCGAAAAGGCGTCGAACGGCGACGTACGCGTTGCGGCCGAGGGCAAGCAGTACAGCCCGCCCGAGATCGCGGCGATGGTCCTGCAAAAGCTGAAGCAGTCGGCCGAGGACTATCTCGGATCGAAGGTCGAAAAGGCCGTAATTACTGTGCCTGCTTACTTTAACGACGCCCAGCGTCAGGCGACCAAGGACGCCGGCAAGGTCGCGGGGCTGGAAGTTCTCCGCATCGTAAACGAGCCGACAGCCGCAGCTCTAGCCTATGGCCTCGACAAGAAAAAGGACGAGGTCATCGCGGTATTCGACTTCGGCGGCGGTACGTTCGACATCTCGATCCTCGAGGTCGGCGAGGGCGTGGTCGAGGTCAAATCGACCAACGGCGACACGCACCTGGGCGGAGACGACGTAGACGAAGTCCTTGTGGGCTGGATCATCGACGAATTCAAGAAAGACCAGGGCATCGACCTGCACAACGATAAAATGGCCCTCCAGCGGCTCAAAGAAGCCGGCGAAAAGGCCAAGGTCGAGCTCTCGCACGCCATGGAGACCGAGATCAACCTGCCCTTTATCACTGCCGACGCCTCAGGGCCGAAGCACCTCGTGATGAAGCTCACTCGAGCGAAATTCGAACAGCTCGTCGAACCGATCCTCAAACGTCTGATGCCGCCTGTTGAACA
>CAZWSK010000178.1:0-5108 GCA_964636445.1 uncultured Chloracidobacterium sp. | reverse complement strand
GTTAGAAGACATATTTCGCACCGAATTCGATGCCACGTTGCCGAACGAAACCTCGAGCATTCTGGCCGACATCGACGAGGACGGAAAGATCCACGGCTTTGTTGTTCTCGAGTTCATCGGTCGAATCGGCCAGATCTATCAGGGCGGCGCACGATCGCGGAAAATGTTCGACTTCTTTGACAAGCAGATACCGCCGGGAAACAGCGTTATCGCTATCGCCTCAGAGCCGCGTTTCGAGGCCCTTTGCGAGAAGTACGGAATGCGGAAGGTCCCGGGCACCGTTTACCGTAAAGATTTCTGAAATCTCCGGCCTTTCCGCCCTCGACCGCGCTGCTCTCGGTCGGCACTATTTTCAGCTTTGGTGCCCTCTCGGAGATGGTGGGGATTACAGCACGGCGGATTATCGCAAGAGTGTAAAACACAGTCTGACGGTCTGGTACCGGTATGCAGTTCGAAGGCGATTCTGTGAGCCCATTTCGGACCGCCGCGAAATGATACGCGACCGTAGCCGTTTTCGTGGGTAAAACCTAACCAAGGCCAACATTCGGCCGGGTTGGCAGTGATATCGACGTTGCTCCAAAATCGAGCTTTTGCACGGCTGATAATAAAGCCTTCCGGATGCCGACGGCTCACTCTTGGCGGTCGTTGCCGACTTGGGCGTGGTAGGCCTAGACGCATTGCGAGGTTCCAAATAGTCCCCTCAGCCACGCCCCACATACTTGCGATCCTTGCCTGCGAATATCCACGCGAGTACAGCTTCTCGATCTTCGGAAAATCGTGCGGCTTGATCTTACGAGGTCGCCCGCGAACGGGTTTGGGGTAATTGGACGTGGACGGCACGGCAGAACGCATTGAAATGAGTATGTCCATTATATCAAATGGCGGAAGAATTTCGTTGGTAATTTGATTTGGAACGTGGTAGATTATTCGGCGAGCCCCGCGTACAGGGCGCATAACTAAACAGGTCATAGATCGGGTAACAATTCCGGTCCATCGCCGCTCAGATAGTCATCTAGACTTCGAGCGGCGTTTCGTTTTTTCGGGAGCAAAATTTATGAGCGGTGGAAGAAAAGACCCTAAACCGCCACCAGCAAATCCGGCGATCCAGATGGTTAACGTGCCGTCGGCGTATGAGCAGGCGGTAGCCAAACGGTTCAAAACGTGGACGGATTGGGAAGATCAGACTGGTCCGCGAGACATCATGGACGCGCCCGGAATGGATGACATGCTCGATATCTACGGATCTGCCGAAGCTCTGGCCGACAAACGACGCATGGGTAACCCCGCCATGGCCCTTTCAGGCGGCGGTTCCGGTGATTACGCCAATCAGCTCGACTCTCTCGAAAAAATGGAACGCCACGACGACCGCGCGGCCGGACTCTCACGCGGTCTGCAGTCGTTGAAAGCTGAGGCCTATGGGCTCGGCGGAAGTGCAGCCGAACTCGAATCGGGTCGGAAGCGGTCTTATGCCGATCTAATGCTCAATCAGGAAAACGCTTATTACCAAAGGCCCAAAAAGAAGCCACTTTGGCAGACCATAGCCGGGATCGCCCTTGGCGGTCTCAGTGCGGCGGGCGGCGTACCCGGTCTCAAGGCCATCTAGGGAGAATTGACATGTCTCAAATTACCAAGCCCTTAACAATTTCAGGATGGGTGAATCTCGGAGCGGCAATGCGAACAGCGGGCTGGACCGGCAGCAACATTGTGTCGTCGCTCGGCATTTTTAACCCAAGTGCGACGGTTCCCTGTTACTTACACCTGACGGAAAATGGCTCGACCAACCCCTCGACGGGAACGGACGGCTGGCCGATCGGTGCGGGTGCTAACGACGTCGGGCCTGCATTCTTCTCGGATCGCGGCGGAAATCAGGCATCGCTCGATATCAACACGGTCTGGCTCTACACCGCCAGCTCGATCGCGGTCAAGGTGATCGCAGTGGGGACGTAAAATCATGGCATTCGGAACAAGTGTAGGTTTTGGCACAAGTGCGAACGTGCAGTCCCAGATATCGAGCGCGGTGGCGGGCCTGTATGACGACCGCGGCAATTACGACGCCTCGGGGAACACATTCCCTGCATCGGGCGGCTCGGGCAGTGCCGGAGCGATCCTCAAGGGCGATGTATGGATGATATCAGTCGCCGGAACGCTTGACACGGAGCCCGTGGAATCTGGTGATACCGTGCGGGCACTTGTCGACACGCCGGGACAGACAGCGGGCAATTGGGCGATCATTCACAACACCGCCGAGCAGGAGATCCCTTACGACATCGCGTTTGAATACAGCGGGCTACCCGAAGCCGGTGAGCTTCGCCAGCACATCGCTGCACGGCCATTTACGCTGTCAGCATCAGGCCAACAGGCCGAGGCCTTGGCCGGGGCGACCGCTGAGGCTGACTTTCTCGTCAAGGTCAACGGTGTGCTGAAAGCTACGCTGCGATTTGCGGCGGCCGGCGTCTCGGCGTCTATTGTCGGGGGGACGCAAACCAGTGTGGCGGCGGGCGATGTCGTATCAGTCACCGCTCCCGCGTCGCAGGACGCGACGCTTGCCGATATCGCGATCACGCTAAAAGGAGCCCAAGCATAATGCCGCTAATTGTCGTAGGCAGAGACGATGCCCGGCCGGTCGTACGGCGCAGGCCCTTGCAGATCATCACGCACGGGCGGTTGGCCGTTAATACGGCAACGACGCGGCAGTGCCTTACAAAGACGACGCACGGATATCTGTGGCTCATAAGCTAGGTTTTCGGCGGAACGGCAGCCGTGAGACGAGGCCGGAAATCAACTCTCAGGAGAAAACTATGGAAGAGCATTGCATAAATATGACCCGAACGATCAAGGACAAGGGATTGGTATTTAACCGCGTCGAGGCGCGTGGTGACGGCTTTGCCGTTGTCTTTTCTGATCCAAGTGTAGGTCCGGAAGTGCAGATCGGGAACACCATCTTTGCCGAGCCGGTTGCACAAGAGAATGTGATCTTGCTCGATGAGGGCTAGAGCCGATAACCAATGGCTGACGTAATCGTTTCAGATGGCGGGACGGCAGGGGCTAACGACACCTATACCGAAACGGGCCTACACAACGGCAAGTATTTTCACAATAGGGCCGGATCTTCGCCAACAGAAGATGCTGTCAGTTGGGATGGGGAACGGTGGTCGATATATACCGAGGTCTTCGGCTTTCAATCGGAGGTGTATTTTGCGATCGAGGATGTGCCGACGCCGGGCGATGTCGTTGAATGGCAAGTAAACGCCGGTGATGAGCCCGCCCCCACGGTGACTGGCGGCACGGAGCCGCCTAGTGCAAGTTTTCATCCGGCATGGGCAGCAAACAGCAACGTAGTTTTGCAGTAAGAAATGCTAAAAAACACAGCATCGCAAAAGATCGGGGCGCAGATGATCACGGCTGCGGACGGCACACCGTTCACCGGCGCCGTGACGGTCTATGTCACCGGCGATGCTGGGACGCAGGCCGCTGGTTCTGTCGGCAGCGGTGCGTGTACGCACGAGGGCAACGGCTATCACACCTACGCTCCGGCCCAGGCCGAGACGAACTACGACCTGATCGCCTTTACGTTTATCGGGACCGGCGCGATACCGGTCACAGTGCAGGCGTTCACGAACACGGCTACGCTGGCGACCGCCATCAAAGCTAAGACTGACAATCTGCCAGCGGCTCCTGCGGCGACCGGTGACTGTCTCACACAGGCCAATGTGAGATCGGCTCTGGGCATGTCGTCGGCGAATCTCGACACGCAGCTCGCGGCTCTTGCCGCCTACATCGACACAGAGGTTGCGGCCATTAAGGCGAAGACCGATAACCTTCCGTCGGATCCGGCCGATGCTTCGGACATCGCCGCGTCATTCAGTTCTATCGCAAGCACTCTCTCGACCATCGCGGCCTATATAGATACCGAAGTAGCGGCGATCAAAGCGAAAACCGACAACTTGCCGAGTGATCCCGCAGACGCCTCGGATATCGCCGCGAGCTTCGCGACGGTGAATACCAAGCTCGACACGATCGACGATTACGTTGACACCGAAATGGCGGCGGTTCTGGCGGCCGTGGACACCGAAATCGCCGCGATCAAAGCAAAGACCGACAACTTGCCCTCAGATCCGGCGGACGCCTCGGATATTGCCGCATCGTTTGCATCGATAGCCAGCACACTCACGACGATCGCGGGTTACATCGACACAGAGATAGCTGCCATCAAGGCGAAAACAGACAATCTTCCGGCCGATCCGGCAGATGCGTCAGATATCGCGGGCTCATTTAGCTCTATCGCATCAACGCTGTCGACCATTGCCGGTTACCTCGATACGGAGATCGCTGCCATTAAGGCCAAAACCGACAATCTGCCTTCTGACCCAGGTCGATGAGCTTCACAAGTTCCGAGGCCTTGACGGTTCAAATCCGTGGACCGTCGAGGAAACCGAGGAATCAGCCGGCGGAATCACGCTCGCATTCACCGGCGACGGGGAAACTAGCTCGACGGTGACACGACAGCCGTAAGGAAAAGCTATGACAATTCTACCTATTTTGTTCTGCGTCGTGATGCTGGTTTGGCTCATCTTCCTCGTCGCTAATCAGGAAGATCGTTCGGTCGCCAGCGTTTGTGCGTTTCTGGCCGCTTTGTTCCTTGGGGCGAAGGTGTTTGGTCTGGGTTAAGTTATGTCTCTGATCGTTGTTTCAGCAGCAGATGTCACTGAGTATCGCGGCTCGCGAACGCCGTCGTACGCGATGGCGTTCGCGAATAAGAAGTTCACAACGACCGAAGGCATCATCGTGGCCGCCGGCAGTGAACGAAAGCCCGAATTTGGACAGCGGTTCGAGGCGTCGCTCGTCGGTCAGAACATCAGGTTGGCGTCGGGCGATCTGTATTCGACCGTCGATTCCAGCGATCCAACGGCGACATACACGATCGTTGTTTTCGACACACGCGGCAAGAAGATCTGCACCGTCTTTGACAGGCTCCGTGTGCCGGCGAACCTTTCTCCGCTTACGTGGGACTATCTACGCGTCTATTCAGCAGCTCGCACACTGCGCGACAAACCGACCTATCTGAATTCGACCGAGATCCTGGCGTTGCTCGCGGATATGCAGCTCGC
>CAZWSK010000177.1:0-5119 GCA_964636445.1 uncultured Chloracidobacterium sp. | reverse complement strand
AGCTTGGCCGCCTCGTAAACGCCCGCCAGACCGGCCAATGCCACAGCCTGGCTGCTTTCGTCACGGATCTGTGAGATCACGTCCAGGCTCTCGATAGTGAGTTCGCGAGCTCGATCTGGGCGTTCGTGCTTCGCGAAGCGCAGGGCGAGTTGATTCAGCGCTCCTGAGCGGGAGGCCATTTGCGGTACCGTCTCGGCCAGCGTCGCGGCTTCATCATAGAGCTGCATCGCGGCCTCAACGCTGCCTTCCTGCTCCCTCTCGTCCGCCACTCCGATCAACGCAGAAAGGCGGTCGGAATCCTCTTCGATACTGTCGAGCGTCCGGCGTGCGAGGTCGGGCTCGTTCTGGACTGTTAGAATGCGCGCGATCTGGGCCTGGGCCTTCGACGTCTCCGCCGGATCCTGATTCTCGTCGGCGATCTCCAAGCCCCGGTCTGTTTTGCCAAATCCCGCGAACTGCACGGCGATCGACGCCATCAGCGAATTGCGCGCGCGGCTGTCGCGGGTCTCGATGTCACGCTGCGAACGCAGTATCTGATACGCTTCATCAAGCGAATCGAGAGCGTCATCCTTGTTGTCTTGTTCCCACTCGTGCCGGGCGATCGCGAGCAGCGCGGACGCCATCTGTGTTTTGTCCGTCACGAGGTCCAATGCACGATCGCAGGCATCCTCGGCACCGGAATAGAGAAATCCCAACGCGCAATTAACGAGAAAGAACTCACGATGAACATTGTCGAGTTCCTCCGCCCGCACCCGCGCCTGCTCGTAGGTCTCTATAGCCTTGTCCTTGCGGCTTGCCTCAAGATAGAGATTTGCGATATCGCAGAGCGAGCGGATCTGCTCTTCTTCGTGGTCGATGTCGAGGGCGGCCGTGACGGCACGCTCTAGATAGGGCTCGGCCGCTTCAGTTTTTTTGTCCGCGATCTTTGCCGCGCCGATCTGACTGAGCGCCAGCGCACGGGCCAACGGAAAATCGATCTCTCCTACCGTCGAATCGGCACCGGCATCGTTCCCGTCCGCAGCCTGACGCACCGCGACGCCGGCCAGGACGAAATCGGGATGCTCGAGCGGTGCCGCGATCTCGCGGGCCTGCTCAATCTGTCCTTTCGCTGCCTTTACCTGCGCGACGTGCTCGATGGCCTGCGAGCGCAGGCCGTGTTCCTCGATCGCGTCGGCAAGCTGAATGGCGTATTCGTCATCATCCAGTTCGGCACATTTTTCGGCGATCTCCATCAGCAGTTTGTCGCGCGAGAACGGCTCGGCGACCTGATTCGCCAGTTCCGCCGCGAGATCAACGTCGCCCTTTTCGAGGTAAAGCGGGACGATGACCTTCATCGCCTCGCCGTGCCCGTCAGCACTCTTGATGTTCTCAGCCAAGAATGCCGCCGCCGATAACAGGTCGGTTTGAGCTTGTTCGCGTGAAATAAAATGGTCAGGCATAAGTCGGAACCGCCTGCGTAAGCGGGCGGCCAGTTGCGTAGTGTACTAAAACGTTCGCCCGCCGGACGAACTGACCGCCCGCTTACGCAGGCGGTTCTGACTAAAAAACTCTCCTAATCGATTCGGGAAACCAATCACGCAGGTCAGCGGCGATGGCACCCGCACCGGCCGCGCGCAGCGTCGCGGCATCTACCGTGTTCGTAACTCCCAAGGCCGGCAGGTCGGCGTTTATCGCAGCTTGTATTCCGGGCGCCGTGTCCTCGATCACCAAACATTCGTCGTGGGTCATCGGCAGGTGGCCGCGTTCCGTACGCGAGGCGTCGATCATGTTAAAGCCGATCCGGTACGACATCGGATCGGGCTTGCAGGCTGTCACGTCTTCGGCGCTCACGATCGCCGAAAAATGTTTCGCCATGCCGCTCTGCTCGAGGATGTACTCGATCTGATGCCGCTTTTCCATACTGACGACGCCGAGCGCAAACTCGTGCGACATCTTTTCAACAAAATCGGTGATGCCCGGGAACAACGGCAAATTCTCGCCGACAACCTCACGCCATTTCGCAAATTTCGCCGTGATGATCTCCTGCGATTTCGCGTCATCGACCGTCTTTCCCTTTCGGTCGTATGCCGCCCGGACAAACGTCACATCGTCCATCCCATGCGACGCCGCATAGTCTTCGTCCGTCATCTCGACGCCCTCGGCCGCCAACAGTTCCTTATATATTTCCCGCTGAATGCCCTCGTCATCGACGATGACGCCGTTAAAATCGAATAGAATTGCCTTGATCATTTTAATTTTCCGAACAAACTGAAAAATATAAAGTCATAACTCAAAATATCGACCTTTCATTCTGAGTTTTTCGTTTCCGAAATGTTATCCCAAATAATGTTCCTCAAACATATTACCGCGCCCTAAGATCCCATTAGGATCGAAAGCGCGCTTTATCTCAGCCATTTCATTTAGATACCGCTCGCCCATCATTACCTCGAGGTATTTCCGCTTCAGCTTGCCGATGCCGTGTTCAGCGGAAACCGTTCCACCGAGCATTATCGCCTGCGCAATGCAGCGGCCGTAGAGGTGGCGGGCACGTTCGTTCTCCGCGTCCGTATTTGGGAATAGGTTTGCGTGCAAATGACAGTCGCCGATGTGGCCGAATATGACGTACTCGATACCACTTGAACCAAGCAGGTCCTCGTAAAATTTGAGAAACGAACGGAATCTATCAGGGGGAACGGCCATATCAGTCGAGATCTTTTTGAAGCCGTTTCTAGCAAATCGTTCATTGGCGGCCAGCGGCATCGCGTGGCGAAATTCTCTCATCTTTTCGCGGTCCTGCTCATTAGTCGTGAACCATGAACCGTCGACGTCGGCATGGTGCTTTTCGAGCAGGCCGTTCCACGCCCCAAAAACCATGTCCTCATTCTCAGACGACGTTTCCTGCTCAAAAAATATCGCTCCGGCCACGCCGTCGGGCGTTTCAGGAAATCTTTCCCGAATAAAGCCAAGGGAATTAACGTCAAAATACTCGATCAGCGATGCGTCTGTGTCTCTGGCCTCGTTAACGAACGCCAGCAGATCTTTCTGCTCTGGAAAGAATACGATACCGCTAAAAAAGCCTTCCGGCCTTGGCAGCAGCGCGAGTTCGATCTCAACGATGACGCCGAGCGTGCCCTCGCTGCCGATGAAGAGGTCTATCGCATCCAGCGGCTGGCCGGAAAAGTACCCGCTCGCGTTCTTTCGCACTCGCGGCCGCGGGTAGGTGGGTGCAGTAAAAGCTACCGTTCGCCCGGCCGCCGAGGTCATTGACAAACGCCCGTCGTCGGCGGCGAAGATCTCACCACGCCTAACCTCTAACCGGTCACCGTCTGCTAAGACGATTCTCAACCGGCGCGCGTATTGCCGCGTGGCTCCGTACTTAAAACTCCTCGCCCCCGACGCGTTCGTCGCTACGTTGCCGCCGATCTGACAACTCCATTCCGTAGGATCGGGCGGATAGAAAAGCCCCTCGGCCTCAACCGCCTTTTGCAGGTCGCCCAGTTGGACACCTGACTGCACGACTGCCGACATCGACGATCGGTCTATCGACCCGATCTTGTTCAGCCGTTCCATCGACATGAGATAGCCGCCGAATGGTATGGCTCCACCGACCGTGCCCGTCCGGGCCCCGGCGACAGTTACCGGAATCCTTTTATCATTTGCTTCGCTGAGGATGGCGGCGACTTCGTCAGGGTTTTCGGGGATGAACAGCTTGTCTGCCCAGCCGCCGGGCAAAAAGCTCGCGTCGGTCAGATAATTCTGTATCTCGTCGGGTTGTGACTTGGTCTGCATTGGTGCGAACGATAATTGTACAACCTGCCGCCTACGCCCGCACGTGCATTAGGCCGGGCGGGTCTGTTCCCATGCGGTGTCCGATCTCGCATTCTCGCGGCGCCGCTCGGTCTGGTCGCGAAAGAGGACGACCGAGTGCGGGAATGGGATCTCAATGCCCGCATTGTCGAGAGCGGACTTTATGCCCGTGGCGACCCTGTCACTGATCTTCAGGCCGTTGTCACGCGGGTTGATCCAAAAGTATATCGTCAGATCAACCGAGGATGCCGCCAATTCCGTAACGACGACCAACGGCGCGGGCTCCATGAAAACGCCTTCGGTTTTACGCAAAACATCCTCCATCAAACGCCGCGCTGTTTCAATGTCGTCCTGATAACCGATACCCACACGCAATATTAGCCTCAGCGCCGGATAGGCCGTCTTGACCAGCACCGCAGACGTATAAACGTCGCCATTCGGAATGATCGCTCGCTCGTTGTCAAAGGTCTTGAGCCGGGTGGCCCTGACGTTGATCTCCTCGACCGTTCCGGAGTAGCCGTTTACGACGATAACGTCGCCAATTACAAAGGGACGGCGCCAGAGCAGCAGTATCCCGGCGAAGAAGTTCTGCAGTACATCCTTGAAGGCAAAACCGATCGCGACGGATGTGATGCCGAGCCCGGCCACGAGATCACCTGGCTGGAACGTCGGGAATACGATCACCGCACCTACCAAAAGGCCCAGAATGAATGTCGCCGCACTAATGAGCCTGCCGAACAGCCTGGCCAGTGTTCCATCCAGACGTGTCCTGTCACCCGCGGTCAGGAGCACCTTTTGCAGGAGCCGTCCGAACATCCAAAAGGCCACCAATACGATAAACGCGATGATGACAAACGGCAGGCGTTCGAAAATTCCTACCCAAATACTATTCAGCGCTTTCCAGCCAATATCGACCGCTTGTAGTGTGTCAGACTGCTGCATCATACCGCTAAAAAGTATAGACAGAATGCAAAAAACGCTCTGTTAGAGCGTTCTTTACGCGCCGTTTGCCCGCAAGCAAAAGTTAACGGTATTCGAGCTCGCGATCGCGAAGATATTTCAAACGATCGCGTATCTCCGCGGCCTGTTCGAATTTCATTTCCTTTGCCGCTGCTCGCATGTCGTGTTCGAGCTTAGCTATCGTTTCCTTCAGCTGTTTTGGCGAGTATTCCTCAAACGCGTCGAGTTCCAGCGGCACCTTGAAGTAATCCGCCTCATACGCGGTCACGAGCGTCGCGTCGATCGACTTGACGATCGTGGTCGGCGTGATGCCGTGTTCGCGGTTGTATTCTTCCTGGATCGCGCGTCGGCGCTCGGTCTCGCCGATGGCGTG
>CAZWSK010000176.1:1622-5192 GCA_964636445.1 uncultured Chloracidobacterium sp. | reverse complement strand
TGGGGCAAGACCACCAAGGTCACACCTTTGAACATCAGCGGTTTCAAGGGAAAAATGGTCCATTCGAGCATTGCGTGGTATGCGGGCGGCTGGTCAGACGCCGGCTTCCGGGCGGAATCCGTCTCGGTCAGCGGTGTCGGGTGGGCATTCAAAGATCGTCATGTCGTCGAGGTCGGGTACAGCGCCGGCGGCGGTGGATGCTGGACGAATACGCTGAAGGCATTCCTGACCGCGCATGCAACAGCAGCGCAGGCTGAGGCAACCGCTATTATCGGTAGCCTTTCGATCGTTAAGAAGGGAAGCTGGACGAAGACGCCCTACAACGGCCCGCCAATGAAAGGCCCGGGTCCGGCGCCTACACCGGCCCCAACGCCCAAAGTAACTCCGAAGCCAACACCAAAGGCGACGCCAAAACCGACACCGAAACCCACGCCCAAGGCCACGCCTAAGCCGACGCCAAAGGCAACGCCTCGCCCGACACCGAAGATCACGCCGAGCCCCGGGAAGGCGACTCAGATCTTCAACAGCGGAAATATCTATGCGGTACAGAACAAGCCGACAAAAGCGACTACGGTCAGGCTGCCGGTACCGTACATGATCACGTCGGTGACGACCTATCACTGGAATAACGGCCAAGGAACGGCCCGGCCGGGCACGATCACCATTCGCTCAGCAACAGGCCGGACATACGGGCCGTGGCAGGCGTCGGGTGCGCCGGGACAAGGCGGCGTAAGGAACGCAAACTGGGTCGTTAAGCCAAATATCGTTCTGCCCGCCGGGACATACACGATCATCGATTCCGACCCGGCGACCTGGGCGCAGAACTCAGGAAGCGGCGGGATGGGGCATGTCATTATCGACGGTTATCCCTCGGGTTCTCCGCCTGTAGTCTCGCAGCCGCCGCCAAGCGGCGGGGCCTATGTGACCGCCGTATTTCAGAACCTGTCGTCTGAGGCCGCGCATATATTTGTCGAGGGCGAAACGTTCGGACCCGGCAACAAGATCGCCGCCGGTGGCCGACGAGAGGTAAGGATAAAGGTGCCCGCGGCGGGCCGCGTAAAATTTATCGTCGGCCGCAGCGGCCAGGTGATCGCGACGCGCAACTGGGACGGCGACCCAAGCGACACGAGCCGTTACCCGATCGTAAAGTTCGACGGGCGGCAGCTGCTGATAACTACAGGGCTACGTTGATCTATTTGTGGCCAAGTCTGGGGCGTAATGGAGGTAATTATGTCTGGAAGAACGATCTTTAGGCTGTTTTTATTAGGTGTGATCGCGTGGATGGCAACGAGCTATTCGTTCGGTCAAGGGGCAGATCCGCAGGATATCGAGGCGTGGCGAATGTACCGTGAGTACAAGGCCAGCCGCCAAGCCGAAGCAGCGGCTAATGAGGCGATGAAGCAGGCGAGGGGCGATGTCGCAACAACGTCGTTGAGTACGATCGGGGTCTTCGGGTCTGACCCGGCTGATCGTGCGCGCGTACTAGCATTACGAAACAAGCTCGAGCAAGAAAAGGCGACGCAGCTCCAGCTTCTAAAGACGTGGAACGAAAAGTTCTTCTGGAGGTTTGGCGATCTGTCGTGGGCGGAGGAGAAGATCTACGACGCTAAGGCGAAACGAGAGATGGACAGGATCGAGTTCGCACTCACCTATTTCAGATTCGATCCCGCTAAGCAGGACACGGGCGACAGCGTTAGCGAGACGCTCGAATTGCCCGGCTACTGGGGCCACCTGAAGTACACAGTGACTGGCGCGCGGCTTACGCTGAAGGGCGGCGAGGATAAGGGTTTCATCGGATACAGGACATACGAAGGCGCAATAACAGGCTCGACGCTGACTATAGCCGGAACGGGTGTATCAGATAACCCGTCCCCCGGCGGGCCGGACTCAGGGTTTAACTATCGGCTTGCCGCGAAGGTCACGGTCGGCGACCAGACACGTCAGTACGTCTATCCCGCTCAAGTGGGAGAGAAGCTAAACAGATCCTTCTCATTGACCTTGCCCGTAAAGCCGGGCGCCGGCGGCAGCTTCGAGATCACGCTGCTGTATCTGAATGCCAACTATGGCGACCGGGGTTGGCGAGTGAGCGGCAGCTTCATCGGAAGCTCTGCTTTTCAGCAGAAACCCGTCGAGACGCCGGCAAAAACGAGCCCATCACAAAAGCCCGCGTCCCAAAAGCCCCCGGACCTTCAGGGCGTCTGGGCCTGTAACGATGGCGGATCATATACCGTCACTCAGGACGGCGACACGATCCGCTGGAAGGCGATGTCCGCGGACAACGGCCGCACCTGGACGCACACGTTCGTAGGCCGCGTCGATGGAGACAAGATCATCGGCCGGTTCGAGGACCAGCCGCCCGGGGTCATTCGCGGTAAAGGTGATCTGGTTCTCAGGATCGTGAACAAGAGCCGTTTAGAGTTTGTTTCGTCAAGCACAGGGTTTGGCGGGCGAGTGTGGTCCCGCTGACCTTTGAACGACGAGCTAGTTATTTGGCGTCCATCCAATTATTCCCGGCACCGATCTCGACGACGATCGGCACATCCAAGGTCGCGGCGGATTCCATTTCTTGTTTGATGATCTCGGAGGCGCGTTCGACCTCGGTTTTTGGTGCCTCGAAGAGCAGTTCGTCGTGGACCTGCATGATCATTTTTGTCGCCAGGCCTTCTTTCTTAATGGCGTCGGCGACGCGGACCATCGCGATCTTTACGATATCGCTCGCGGTGCCCTGAATGGGCATGTTGATGGCTTCGCGCTCCGCGCGGGAGCGGACGGTGTAGTTGCGGTCGTTGATGCCGGGGAAGTAGCGGCGGCGGCCGAAGAGCGAGGTCACGTAGCCGTTCTTTCTGGCTTCCTCCGGCGTGCGGTCCATGTACTCGCGGATGCCTTTGTAGGTCTCGAAGTAGTCGTCGATGACCTTCCTGGCCTCGGCGCGCGAGATGCCGACGCGTTGCGACAAGCCGAAGGCCTCGACCGCGTACGCGATGCCGAAGTTCACGATCTTAGCGAGCCGGCGTTTTTCCTTGAGGTCTTTCGCGTCCTTGGCACCAAAGACAAGCCTCGCCGTCTGCGCATGAATGTCCTCGCCTTTCTTGAACGCCTCGAGCATATTCGCGTCCTGCGTGATGTGCGCGAGGATGCGAAGCTCTAGCTGGGAATAGTCGGCTGAGATCAACTTGTTGCCCTTTTCGGGCACGAACGCTTTACGAATTTCCTGGCCGAGTTCGGTGCGGACTGGAATGTTCTGTAAGTTTGGCTCTGTTGAACTCAATCTTCCTGTCGCCGCAACTGTCTGGTTGAGGCAGCCGTGGACGCGGCCGTCGTCGCGGATCATCCGCGGCAGAGCGTCGGCGTAGGTCGCCTTGAGCTTGTCCATCTCGCGGTAATCGATGATGAACTGTGCGATCTCGTAGGTCTGAGCGAGATCGACGAGCACGTCATGGCTGGTCGATATTTGGCCGGTCGCGGTCTTTTTGCCTGTCGCGATATTCAGATCGGTCAGCACCTCGCCGACCTGTTTGGGCGAGCCGATGTTGAATTCACGACCGGCGATCTTGAATATCTTGCGGCTTA
>CAZWSK010000176.1:0-1522 GCA_964636445.1 uncultured Chloracidobacterium sp. | reverse complement strand
GTGTAGTTCGATCGCCCGGGGTCGAGGAGATAAGCGCCGATAAGCACATCATCGGAAGGCGGCAGCGGACGAATGCCAAGATTGTTCAGTGCTCCTGCCTGCCGTTTTGCATCGTGAGCGATGCGGTCGAAGTAGGGATTTGTGAGTATGTCCTTCAATGGCCGTACCGCTGCATCCGTCCCGCCCTCGAAGTTTTCGAGATCGATGTAGAAAGCTTCGCCGCCGGTGATGCCGATGCCGATGCCCAGCGGAGCGAGTTTGTCATATGCGCCGGTCTTTTCGTTGGAGTTCGAGTCGTTGACGCAATAGCTCCACTGCGGGCTGTCGAATAGGCGACGGATCAGGATGTCGAGGTCCGCCCGCGTGGTAATGATCGAATATTTCCCGGCGACCGAGTGGCCTGTATGCGTAGGCAGACCGTCAAACAATCCACCGCTCGCGACAGGAGCGGTCACAGGGTCCGTGCTACCACCAAATTCCTTTATTAAAGACCTGAATTCCAGCTCACGGAATAGCTCGTACGCGGCTTTCTGGTCCGGGTCGTGACGCTTCAGCGCTTCGAGGTCGAGATCGATCGGTACCTCGCAATGTATAGTCGCGAGTTCGAGTGATTGACGAATAATGTCCTGATTGTTCTGCAGGCTCTCGCGATAGGTTTTATGCGTGATCTCTTCGGCTCGCTTCATTGCCTCCTCGGCAGAGCCATATTCCAGAACGATCTTCAGCGCTCCTTTCGCGCCTATGCCCGGCGCGCCGGGAATGTTATCGACCGAGTCGCCCATCAGGCCGAGCAGGTCGATGATCTTGTCGGGCGGGACTCCGAATTTATCCTTGACCCATTCCTCATCGCACCATTCGACTGGCGGCACGGGCACTTTGCGTTTCACGTTCGCCGAATTTTGCCGCATGGCGATGACGTATGGGTCGGTGACGAGTTGGCACAGGTCTTTGTCGTTCGAGACAATGACGGCCTGCATCTTTTTCTTCTTACACTCCTGCGCGAGCGTTCCGATGATGTCGTCCGCTTCATAGCCATCGAGACGAAGGTTCTTGATCCCGAACGCCTCGCAAACCTTCTCAACATAAGGCAATTGTGAGAGCAGATCGTCAGGTGTCTCCTGCCGATTTGCTTTGTAATCGGAATACGAATCGTGTCGAAAGGTCGGTGCGAAAGTGTCCCAAACAGCGGCAATATATTCGGGTTTCTCGTCGTTGAGCAGCTTCCGCAGCATGTTCGTAAACACGAACACGGCCTGCGTGACCTGGCCCTTGCTGTTACGCAGCGGGTCCTGCCGCATGCCCATCGGTGCAAAAAACGCACGGTAGATATGCGACATGGCGTCGATGAGAAAGACTCGTTTCATTAGATAGTTGAATGATAGAGAATGACGTTTTGGGAAACAAGTTTGACATCAATTTGGCCGTTTTATATCCTTACTGTTCGCTTGCGGGCAGGCGAAAGTTTAGTGTGTCCGGTTCGTCTAGGGGTCTAGGACACCGCCCTTTCACGGCGGCAACACGG
>CAZWSK010000175.1:0-5227 GCA_964636445.1 uncultured Chloracidobacterium sp. | reverse complement strand
TCATGCGACGAAACAGCCGCAGCCGTCGTGCGGAACGGCCGCGAGATCATATCGTCGGTCATCGCGTCGCAGATCGATCTGCACCGCCCTTGGGGCGGCGTCGTGCCTGAGCTGGCATCACGCGAACATCTGGAAAAGATCGAGCCGATCGTAAGCGAGGCGCTCGACAAGGCCGGGCTGACCCTAAACGATATCGACGCGATCGCCGTTACCCAGGGCCCGGGCCTGGTCGGTTCGCTTCTCATCGGGGTCTGCTACGCAAAATCGTTGGCGTGGTCGCTGGGCAAGCCTTTCGTCGGCGTGAATCATATCGAGGGCCACGTTTATTCTGTCGCCCTCGAAAATCCGCCCGTCGAGTATCCGGCCTTGGCTCTGATCGTCTCGGGCGGGCATACGAATATCTTTCATATCCCGGAAGAGGGCCAATACAAGGTCGTTTCGCGGACTAGAGACGACGCGGCCGGCGAGGCCTTTGACAAGGTCGCGAAGATGATGGGTCTCGGCTATCCCGGCGGGCCGGTTATCGAGCAATTAGCAAAGACCGGCGACGCGGCGAAAGTTCGCTTTCCGACGGCCAAGATCTCAGACGGGCGGCCGGACTTGAGCTTTAGCGGCCTCAAAACGGCCGTCTCTCGATACATGCGTGAGAACGGCATCGAACCGGTCGCAACCGGCGATGAACCTTCTCAAGAAATACGCGACCTCGCCGCGAGCTTTCAGTCCGCCGTAGTCAGGTCGCTGATCAGAACGATGGAGAAGATCGCCCGCGAGATCCGGCCGAGAACGCTGATCGTTGCCGGCGGCGTGGCCTGCAACCTGGCTCTTCGCGAAAAGGCCGAAGAGGCCGCCGTACGCCTCGGCGTTCCGGTATATTTTCCGTCAAAACACCTGTCGACTGACAACGCCGCGATGATCGCCGCAGCCGGGCATTATCACCTGGCGCGGGGGCAAGCGGGTGATCTCGCCATGACGGCAGACATTACCTTGCGGCTTCAGAATCTCGATAACGAGGACGCGGCCCTCAGGCAGCGGAAGGTCCGGTACAGGCTTTGAAAAGCGAATTGAATGTATGAACGGGAACGACATAGAATATAAATAGAGGTTAAAACAGTTTCAAACCGAGAGCTTTTGATGAGAAGCTAAAGCGCTAATGATAGAACGAGGGCCGTCTTTCCCGACACATCTTGCGGCCGCAGGTCCAGACTATGAGGAGTATTATGAAGAGACTATTCAGGCCCCTTGCGGCCATGTGTTTTGCGGCCGTCGCGTCCATCGCGGCCTTTAGCCAGGGCGTCCCGGCCCCGCTTGCGATCAAACTGCAGCCCTTCCTGTCCGGCGTCACCTCGCCGGTCTTTATGACAAACGCCGGCGACGGCACAAACCGCCTTTTCGTCGTTCAGCAGAACGGCATCATCAAGGTCGTTCAGCCAGGTGCGACGACGGCGACGGACTTTCTCAATATCACGACCCGTGTGCTTGCGGGCGGGGAACGCGGCCTGCTGGGCCTGGCTTTTCATCCTGATTACGAAACGAACCGGCGCTTTTTCGTCTATTACACGCGTACGGGCGACGGGGCAATACAGATCGCTGAATACCAGGCCAACGCGACGAATCCGGATATCGCCGATACGACCGAGAAGATCATAATCACGATCCCGCATCCGTCCAATTCAAACCACAACGGCGGTTCGGTGCTTATCGGGCCCGACGGCTATCTTTATGCCGGCCCCGGTGACGGCGGCAGCGGCAACGACCCGCCAAACAACGCGCAGAACATCAACGTCCTGCTTGGAAAGATCATCCGTCTGGATATCAACGACATCCCTCCCGGACAGGTCCCGGCCTACAACATTCCGCCGGATAACCCATACGTCGGCGTCCCGGGAGCGGACGAGATCTACGCGATCGGTATGCGCAATCCGTATCGGATGTCCTTTGACCGCGGCGGATCGAACCAGCTCTGGGCGGCGGACGTCGGCCAGGGCGCTATCGAAGAAGTCGATATCATAACTAACGGCGCCAATTACGGCTGGCGTACCTACGAGGGCACGCAATGCACGGGGCTGAATCCTGAACAGTGTGCGGGCGGCTCCAATCCTATCGTCCACACTCCGCCCGTCTTTCAGTACGCTCGAACGGGCGGCCGCTGCTCGGTCATCGGGGGCTTTGTTTATCGCGGCACGCAGGGGACGCTGCCGTTTGGTTCGTATATCTATGGCGACTACTGCTCAGGCGAGATCTTCTCATGGAGTAATGGTCAGCAGACCGTGATCGACAATACTAGTTCGCTCAATATCGTAGGCTTTGGCGAAGACGAGGCCGGCGAGCTCTACATGATCCGCGAGGGCGGCCCCATCTACAAGATCGTTCGCGTTAAAGCGTCGTCGGACTTCGATGGGGACCTTCGTACTGATATTTCGGTCTATCGTCCGTCAAACAATAACTGGTATATCCTGCACAGCTCGAACGGCACGATCCGTCAGCAGGAACTTGGCCAGGCCGGCGACATTCCCGCGCCTGAGGATTATGACGGTGACAACATCACCGACCTGGGACTGTATCGCCCGTCGCAGGGTCTCTGGCTCTACTTCCGGAGCAGTGACAACACGCTATTCATGGACGATTGGGGCGGTAACCGCGATACGCCGACAGCTGCCGATTACGACGGTGACGCAAAGGCCGACCTGGCTGTATTCAGCTCCTCGAGCGGCCTATGGTTCATACAACGCTCGAGCGACGGGGGACTGATCACGACGCAGTTCGGCGGCGGCAGCGACCAGCCGGTCGTCGGTGATTATGACGGCGACGGCCGTGCCGATATCGCGATCTGGCGCGGTGATGACGGCATTTGGTACCGACTTAACAGCTCAAATGGGGCCTTTTCGGCATTCCAGTGGGGAGCCTCCGGCGATATCCCGACGCCAGGGGATTTTGACGGTGACGGAAAGGTGGACATATCGGTCTTTCGCCCCTCAAGCGGCATCTGGTATCGCCGAAACAGTCAGGCCGGAACGTTTACCGCGGTCCAGTGGGGCGTGACGGGCGATATTCCGGTCGTGGGCGACTACGACGGCGACAGCCGAGAGGACATCGCCGTATGGCGGCCGTCCAGCGGCATATGGTACGCGCAACGCAGTTCAAACAGTTCTCTGTTCGCGGTGCAGTGGGGAATGGAGGGCGATGTCCCGGTGCCTACGGCGGACCGCCCGTAGCTGGATCAGTGCAGAACGGCGCGGGCGAGCGTAAAGACATTCACCTCGCTCGCACCGTTCCGCTTCAGGGTCTTGGCACAGCTCGACGCGGTTGCTCCGGACGTGAATACGTCGTCCACGAGCATTATAGAGCGGCCGTCGATCAATTTTGGACGCAGGACGGCGAAAGCCTTCTCGACCGTGAGTTCGCGGGCTTTCTGGTCCATGCCAATACGGTGGATCTGGGTATGCACACGCCGCACCAGCGAGTGGCTGTCAACAGCTGCTCCGATGATCTTTGACAATTCAATTGCTATGATCTCGGCCTGATTAAAGCCACGCTCCCGATATCTGAACGTCGACAGCGGGACGGGCACGATCAGATCGGCCTTGGGCAGGCGTGAGGCCGCTGCTCGCATAATGCCGCGAAGCCCGGAGGGAAAGGCAGGCGACCTTTTCAGGTTAAGGATCGTTGCCGACAGGGCCTTCTCGTAAACGCCTGCCGCGATCGCGTGGTCGTAATGGTGGTCGTCACATTTGTGACATTTGACGGCTACCGGGGCCGCCTGAAGGCCGAAATAGGCGCCGCACTTTTCGCAAAGCATCTCACGGCCGTCCAGCAGGGTCGTTGCGTCCCAACAAGATGCGCAGGAGCAGCCGTCCATCCGGCTTTCGACCGGACCACTGCAAACACCGCACTGCTGGGGGAAAATAAGGGAGAGAACGGAGTCGACAAGCTCCATTTCGGAAAATTACTCTTCGTCGAGCAGGCCCTGTTCGAGCAGCGACTGACAATCGAGGCAGTATCGTGCCCAGGGGATCGCGGCCAAACGCTTTGGCTGGATGTCCTTACCGCAATTCTGGCATTCTCCGTACTCTTTGTCTTCGAGACGCTGCAACGCCTCATCGATCAATGCCAACTGCCGGCTCTCATTCTCGGAGACGGCGAGCATTACGTTCTTTGAGTAATTGCGCACGGCCAGATCGACTGGGTCCGGGGTCTCAGAGTCGTCGATCGACAGGTCATTGCCTTTGAGTTTGGTGATCAGGATATCCCGCTCGGCGAGTAGCTTTTCCTTGACTGCTTTTGCTTCTGTCTTGTTCATTTCTGGTAGGGGAAGCCCTTGATTATCGTAAATGCTCGGTAAAGTTGTTCTAACATTACGACACGAGCCATCTCGTGAGTGAAAGTTAGAAACGATAAGGATAGCATGTCGTCTGCCCTATCAGCAACGTCTCGTGCGACCCCGTCTGAGCCGCCGATCACAAAGACGATCTCCTTGTGACCAGCGTTCTGCCATTTCTCTACTTCGCCCGCCATGCCTAGCGAGGTTACGCTCCGGCCGGTGACATCGAGCAGGCAGACGAACGAGCTTTGATTCAGCTTTTCGAGGATGCGTTTGCCCTCGATCGCCTTTATATCGGGCGGCGTGCCGTCGCGGACCTCGACGATCTCACAGCGGACAAAATGCGAAAGGCGCCGCAGATACTCGTTCTGCAGCGCCAGCCAGTTGCGGTCCTTTGTCTTGCCGACCCAGACGAATTTGAATCTCATCAAAGGTCCTCAGGCAGCTCGACCCTAGCGGCATCTCGCCATAGCCGCTCGAGGTCATAGAATTCGCGTGACTCCTTATTGAAGACGTGAACGACGAAATCCCCATAATCGAGAAGCACCCATTCGGCGGCGTTATAACCCTCGATGCGGACCGCACGTGTTTTCAGCTGTTTCTTGAGCTGCTCGCTGATCTCGTCGGCGATCGCCTGCACCTGACGCTGATTGGCACCGGTCGCGATTATGAAAAACTCGGTAAAGCTGGCGATATTCCTCAGGTCGAGCGCGACCATGTTGAATGCCTGCTTGTCAGATGCACAGCGAATAGCGAGTTGGACTTCGGGGTCGAGTTCCGAGAACGGAGTGGGTGATTCGGCGATCTCGATCTTTACGGCGTCACGCTGCAAAGAGCGTTCCTGGGTTTCTTCCATCAGTTATAAATCTGATATTTTTCGATGTATTTTGCAACCTCGGGCGGTACATC
>CAZWSK010000174.1:0-5228 GCA_964636445.1 uncultured Chloracidobacterium sp. | reverse complement strand
ATGTGAAACGTTTCACACTCAAAATGTGAAACGTTTCACATTTTTTCCACAGGCCGTTTGGTTTTCCCCCTGGTGAAACACGAAGGGCGTTCTACTTGAGTTCGAAGGGCGTGTTGCGGGCGACGAGGGTACCGGCCTTTGGCATTGATTCGATGGCTTTCAGGACCTGCGGGTCGGTCTCGAGCAGGGCCTGGAAGCCGGCCTCGGATGAGTAGTTTGCGGTGGCGAGTTCCTGGCGGATGCGCGTACGTGCGTGGTCGGCGAGGGCGTCGATATTGGCCGCCGTCAGCCCGTTGTCAGGGTCAGAGGAAGCATATGCGCGGAAAGCGTCGAAAAGTCGGTCGGACACGGCAAATTCGTTGGGCTGCAGTGCCTGGCGAAAACTCTGCTTCTCTGCCTTGAAGCTCTCAAAACCATTGATCCGCCCGGCGACGAGCTGACGCACAAAAAAGAACGCTGCCTCATTGATCCGGCCCCGGGCAGTCGACGGAGCCTGCGGCGCGACGACAACGTCCGGCTCGATGCCGCGGCCGCCGTAAAGGGTGCGGCCAGAAGGCGTGGTGATGGGAACGCCCGGCGGCTTTGGCGGCGCCTCCGTATCGTTCTCGGGCCGGTCTTCGCCATGCGTGTAGTAATCGTAGATCGAGCCGCTGCCATATTCTCGCTGCAGCGACCTGCCGAATGGCGTGTAATACCGTGCGGTCGTCAACGTCAGCCCCGTGCCGTACGGCAGCCGGAATACACGCTGCACCAGGCCCTTGCCAAAGCTGTCGGTCCCGACCACCAACCCGCGATCATAATCCTGAATCGCACCGGCGACGATCTCAGATGCCGAGGCAGACCCGCCATTTATCATCACGACGAGCGGCGACGTATCTACATCACCACCCGTTGCCCGCAGCTCACGCTGCGGCATATTCTTCGAACCCTTAACAGAAACGACGGTCTGGCCGCCGGGAATGAACTTGCTCGTAACCGCCACAGCCTGCTCGAGAATGCCGCCCGGGTTCCCTCTTAGATCGAGGATCAGGCTCTTCATTCCCTGCTTTTTCAGCTCGGCCATTGCTAGCGAGAGTTCCTCAGATGTCGTCGTCTGAAATCCGCCGGTCAGTCCGATATAGCCGATGCCGTCGCGGAGCATAAAGTAATTTCGTATCGACGGCAGCGGTACTCCGCCGCGGACGATCTCGTAATCTACAGGCGCGGCCGCGCCGGCACGCTCGACCTGTATACGTACGGTCGTACCCTTTGGCCCACGGACATTCTTCGACACCTCGGGACTGGTCCACTCACGCGCGTCCTTGCCCTCCACGGTCAGGAAGCGGTCGCCGTATCTCAACCCTGCCTTGTCGGCCGGAGTGCCCGGAACAACTGACTGCACATACACGCCGTCGCGGTGCTGCAGTATCGAGACACCGATGCCGTAAAACTGCGAGGATTGCTCTTCGTCGAGCTTGCGAAATTCCTCGCTCGTGAAGTAAGCCGAATGCGGGTCGAGCGTCCAGAGCATCGCCTGCATCGACGTATCGGTTATCTTTTCGTGGTCGACCGTCGATACGTAATTCTCATCGATCAGCCGCAGAACCTCTTTATAGTCGGCCACGACACGCTCCGAGGTCGTGCCGGCTTCGGCCGACGTCCGTTCCGGCATACGGCCAAACAGGCCGCCTAGGACTGCTCCTACGGCGATTACAAGAACTGCAATGATCAGAAACTTTCGATTCATACGGCCGAACTACAATATATCACGAAGGTTCGATTGCCCTGTCCTTTCAACGGTTGCACGCGCACTGTGCATCGTGGGCCTCGCAGAAACGAAAGGCCAAATTTACTTTTGCATACCGAAAACTTACCATTTCCTTTTGCCCAATGAAGCCCGACGTTTCCATCGTAATTCCGGCCTATAACGAGAGCGAGCGAATGCTGCAGCCGCTCGATATTATCGTGGGCTACATCAGGGACAACGGCCTGAACGCCGAGGTGATCGTCGTCGATGACGGTTCGTCCGACGATACCGCACAGGTCGCGGAACGGGCTTTTGCGGCTGCTCCAGAGATCGCGTCCAAGGTGATCAGATACGAGCAGAACCGCGGCAAAGGTTTCGCCGTCAAGACCGGATTGATGGCGGCATCGGCGGACGCGGCGCTGTTCACCGATGCCGACCTGTCGACGCCTATCGAGGAGATGTCTAAACTGATCGGCCCGATCAAGTCGGGCGAGGTCGACGTGGCGTTCGGCTCGCGGGCACTCGACCGCTCGCTCATTGGCACGCATCAGCCGTGGCAGCGTGAGCAAGGCGGCAAAGTGATGAACTTCATCATTCGCAAAATGTCGGGCCTGAACTTCGCCGACACGCAGTGCGGTTTTAAAGCCTTTAATATGCTGAAGTTCCGGCCGCTGCTCGATGTGATGACGATCGATCGGTTTGGCTTTGACGTGGAATTCCTTTTCGTCGCCCAACACCACGGCCTGCGCCTTGCCGAGATACCGGTGCGTTGGAATGATGTCGCCGGTTCAAAGGTCAGCGTCCTCCGCGACACGCGACGAATGATCAGCGAGCTAAGCCAGATCCGCCGCGGCGCTCGTTTGGGAAAATACGAACTATCGCCGGTCTAGGTACCGGTCCGCTGTTTCCAACTCTGCGGATTCGAACCGTCGTCCCGGCGTTCCATTGTGATCGCCCCCGGCGAAGGGCAGATGAGGTAGCAAAGGTTGCAGCCGACGCATTCCTTTTCGATCACGTGCGGATATCGCACGCCGTCGACCTCCTGCCAGTCGAAGCTCTGGTGCGCTCCGTCCTCACAGGCCACGTAGCAAAGGTTGCAGCGGATGCATTTTTCGACGTTGACGTGGGCCTTAACGTCGTAATTTAAGTCGAGGTGGCCCCAGTCGGTGACGCGATTTACGGACTTGCCGATGATGTCGCTCACAGATGTGTGGCCTTTTTCGTCGAGGTAATTATTTAGCCCGTCGATCATATCCTCGACGACGCGGTAACCGTAATGCATCACCGCCGTGCAAACCTGTACAGAGCCCGCGCCGAGCAGCATAAATTCCACCGCGTCGCGCCAAGTATTGATACCGCCGATGCCGCTGATCGGAATGTTGAATTCCGCATCGCGGGCCAGCTCCGACACCATGTTCAGAGCTATCGGCTTGACCGCTGTTCCGCAATAACCGCCGTGGGCCGCCATGCCGTTGACGTTCGGATAGGGCACGAGCGTGTCGATATCGACGCCCATTACGGAGTTGATCGTGTTGATAAGCGACACCGCGTCGGCGCCGCCTTTTTGGGCGGCACGGCCCGGCGGGACGATGTGGGCGACGTTCGGAGTGAGTTTGACGATAACCGGGATCTCGCTGACTTCCTTGACCCACTCGGTGACCATGCACGTATATTCGGGCACCTGGCCCATCGCGGAGCCCATACCGCGTTCCGACATGCCGTGCGGGCAGCCGAAATTCAGTTCAAACCCGTCGCAGCCCGTATCCTGCGAACGCTTGACGATCTCATGCCAAGCCTCGCGTTTTGACTCGACCATCAGGCTGACGATAACGGCATGGTCCGGATATTTTTTCTTGCACTCGTAGATCTCTTTGAGATTTACCTCGAGCGGCCGGTCGGTGATCAGCTCGATATTATTCAGCCCGATCAGCCGATCCGTCCCGTAGTCAAGCCCCGCAAGCCGCGATGACACATTCGTTATCGGCTCGCCAAGCGTTTTCCAAACCGCCCCGCCCCAGCCGGCGTCAAACGCGCGCTCGATCATCGAACCCATATTCGTCGGCGGCGCGCTCGCGAGCCAGAACGGATTCGGCGACTTAATGCCTGCGAAATTTATGCTCAGGTCTGCCATAGATTCAGTGCGGGTTCGGATCGACCGGGGCCTTCGGAGGCACGGTTACCACCGATCCGGCAAACGTAACTTTTTCGCCGGTCAGCGATTCGTGAATGCCTATGGCCGCGAGTTTGCCCATTTGCGCAGCGTCGACTGCTTCGGCACCGCCGTTCGCGCAATCACCGCCGGCGAAAATTTGCGGATCGGATGTCTGCAGTCGTTCATTGACCATGACACGGCCCTTGTCGCCGGTCGTGACCCCGATGATGTCGGTAAAGAACGATCCCATCTTTTGCTGCCCGATGGCCTTGATGATCTGGTCGCATTCGATCACCAATTCACCGCCATCAGAAGTTGCACACCTTAGGGCCGCTACGTGTCCGTCGCCGACGATCTCGACTGGCGTGGTCTGCCAGCAAAACTCGATACCGTCTTTGCGGGCGAGTTCCATTTCGTAATCATAGGCCGGTGCATCGGCTTCGGTGCGGCGATAGACCATGGTCACTTTTTCCGCTCCGAGACGCTTGGCCTGTGTAACAGCGTCCACGGCTGTGTTGCCGGCACCAATGACGACAACGCGGCGGCCGAGAGGAACGGACTTCCAGTCGCGTGTCTTTACCTGCTCGATAAAAGCCAGAGCGTCGTACACGCCTTCGAGTTCCTCGCCGGGGATGTTAAGTTTGTTCGTCTCGCCCAAGCCGACGCCCAGAAATACTGCATCGTGCCACTGCCTCAGCAGGTCGATCCCAACGTGATTGACCGGCCCGAGCAATTCTTCTGAACCGGCAACGACCTCCGTGTTCAAACGAAAAGCAACGCCCATCGCCGCCACATGCTCGACCTCGGACAGCGAGACGCTTTGCGGCATCTTGTATTCGGCCATGCCATATGTATCGAGCCCGCCGGCCTGCTCGCGGCGTTCGTAGACAGTCACTTCGTAACCTAACCGGGCAAGATACGCGGCGCACGAAAGGCCCGCCGGACCGCTGCCTACTATGCCGACGGATCTACCGTTCGCGTCGAGCTTATTGAATATCTGGCGGTCGGACGCCAGAGCGAAATCCGTCGCATATCGCTGCAGCCGGCCGATCTCTATCGGCTTATCGATCAACGTCTTTTCGACGCACGCACCCTCGCAAAGCACCTCGACAGGACACACGCGGGCACAGGTCGCCCCGATCGGATTTGCGTCAAATATCACACGCGCGGATCCCATCAGGTTTCCGCTTGCGATCTTTTTTATGAACGACGGCACGTCGATGTGCGTCGGACACGCCCGCATGCAAGGCGCGTCGAAACAGTAGAGGCAGCGATTCGACTCGGCCAAAGCCTCGGCCGCCGTCATCGCCGGATTTATCTCGGCAAAATTCTGCTCGATCTGGGTGATAT
>CAZWSK010000173.1:0-5259 GCA_964636445.1 uncultured Chloracidobacterium sp. | reverse complement strand
CATTGCCGTCGGACTGTCCGTGACGGATCAGGAAGAGACGTGTTGGTGCAGGCATAGCGGGTCAAATGCTGCTAGTCGAGGCCTTCGATCTCGAGCTGCTTTGCGAGGAGTCCTCTAACCGTTTCTTCCAGCAGCGCGATATCTGCCTCTATGATCGACCAGACGCGTTCAAGGTTTATATCGAAATAGTGGTGAGCGATCTTGTCACGAAATCGGCGTACTTTTTTCCATGGAACATCTGATCCGCCCAATATCTCGTCCGGAAGATTCTTCGCGGCTTCACCTATGATCTCGAGATTTCGCGCAACAGCATCGACCGTTCTCCGGTCGGCGGCAAAACTGTCGAAGTTCATGCCCGCCGTGTATGATCGAATTAGCTCGCACGACTCCACGATATCTGCCAGGTAGTGGCTATAGATTCGGGACATATTCGACCTCGCCAAGGATTTTTTTCCGGAGAAGCGGCTTTATATCCTCGGCTGGTACAAGATCCACCTTTCTGCCGAAAAGTTCTTCAAGGAAGTCTAATACTTCGACATATTGGTCGAACGTTTTGCTGTTGAGTTCTACCAGGATATCTACGTCACTATCCGGCCGCTGTTCACCTCGGACAAACGAGCCGAATAGGCCGAGCCGATTCACACCGAGACCCCGGATCGATTCCCGTTCTCGCTCCAAGAGCTTGAATATCTTTTCGCGACCGTCCATGGCAAAAATCTAATCCAAAACGCCCGACGACACAACTCCTCGGTTTAAGCGCCAACAGCCTCAGCCTTCAATTTCTCAGTCTGGTAATGTGTCCTCAATGCATCGATGAACTCGTCCAACTGCCCGTCGAGCACAAGGTCGAGTTGGTGAACGGTCAGGCCGATGCGGTGGTCGGTGACGCGGTTCTCTTTGAAATTGTACGTCCTGATCTTCTCAGAGCGGTCGCCCGAGCCGACCATCGACCTGCGTTCGGCGGACTGAGCGTCGTGCTGCTTCTGTTCCTCGATCTCCTGCAGCCGCGCACGCAGCACGCGCATCGCTTTTTCGCGGTTCTTGATCTGCGATTTCTCGTCCTGCATCGAGACGACCGTGTTGGTCGGAAGGTGCGTGATACGCACTGCGGAATACGTCGTGTTCACCGACTGCCCGCCCGGGCCGCTCGAACAGAACGTGTCGATACGCAGATCGTTCTGATCGATCTGAACGTCGACCTCCTCTGCCTCGGGCAGCACCGCGACCGTTATCGCCGACGTATGAATTCGCCCGCTCGACTCTGTCTGCGGCACGCGCTGCACGCGGTGCACGCCCGACTCAAACCGGAGCTTTGAGTAAACGTTGTCACCCTCGATCATCGCGGTGGCTTCTTTCACGCCGCCGACGCCGGTGTCAGAAGCGTCCATGATCTCCATCTTCCAGCCCTGTCGCTCAGCGTAGCGTGCGTACATTCGCAGAATATCGCCCGCGAACAGGCCGGCCTCGTCGCCGCCGGTACCCGCGCGGATCTCGAGAATTACGTTCTTCTCATCGTTAGGATCTTTCGGCAGCAGCAGGACCTTTAGTTCTTCCTCGGCGACGGGCAGTTTCTCCTCGATCTCCGCGATCTCGAGATTAGCCATCTCGCGCATATCGTCGTCGTCAGCAAGCGCAAGAAGGTCGCGGGCACCCGTGAGGTCCTCCTGCATCTTCTTGACCTCGCGATACTTCTCGACGATCTCGCCAAGCGACCGGTGCTGCTTCATCAGCCTCGCGTACGCCTTCATGTCAGACATGAACTCCGGCTGCGAGATCTGCTCGGTCAGCTCCTCGTAGTTCTTTTCTATTTGTTCAAGCTTCTCGAACATAAATTCCTGTCAGAACCGCCTGCGTAAGCGGGCGGTCAGTTCCGCGATCTTCCGTCAACTTAGTCGAACTGGCCGCCCGCTTACGCAGGCGGTTCTGACTTAGGCTGGCTCCAGCTTCAGCGACTCATCCAACGCCCGTATCGCGACCTCTAACTGCTCCTCGTCCGGCTCCTGCGTCGTGATGTTCTGCAGCCAGATGCCCGGAAGGGTCATAAATTTAAAGACCGCCCCCGACTCTTTCTTAGCAGCGTACCGAATGACCTCGTACGCCAAACCCGCGACCAGCGGCATCAGCGCAATGCGGACCAGCAGATTCATCCACATCGCTTCAAAATTTACGACCGAGAACAGCACGATCGCGATCAGCATCACGACCATCAGGAACGAAGTGCCGCACCGCGGGTGCTGGCGACGCTGCACGGTAGCGTTCGCGGGCGTAAGCTCAAGGCCCTTCTCCCACGTGAAGACCGTCTTGTGCTCGGCGCCGTGATATTCAAACACGCGGCGGATGTCCTTGATCCAGGACATCGAATAGATCATGAAGATAAAGAACACCATCCTGATCACGCCGTCGATAAGGTTGAACGCGACCCAAGTGCCGAACGAGTCGAGCTTGATCTTCCAAACGTACGCCTTGACCAGCTCAAACCAGCCCGCGCCGGCCGCGATCTCGGGCGACGGAGCCCAGCCGGCCCAGATAAAGAGCAAATTCGTCAGCACGAGCGGAGCGACGATAAAGAGCAGGATATTAAATCCCAACGCGAAGATGATCGAGCCGATCGCACTCGCCGACTGGCCCATCTTCTTGGCCTTGCCCGCTTCCGCCTTCTCCGGCATCACGACCTTGACCGGTGCCTTGGTAAATTCTTCGTCCGTCGTACCGCTCACGAGAACAGGCTCGACAGCGGCCTTTTTAGCTTTCTCCGCGGCCTCCGCCGCGGCAGCATCTTCCTCGTAAATCCGTGCCGAGAAATTCAACGCCTTCACACCCAAAGCCATCGACTGGATGAGCGTCGCTCCGCCGCGCAGCACAGGCGTGTTCAGCCACTTGTACTTGTCGCTCCACTTCGGCAGGGTCTCGGCGGTTGTCACGATGGATCCGTCCTGACGGCGGCACGCGATGGCATAGGCAGACGGAGTCCGCATCATCACGCCTTCCATCACGGCCTGGCCGCCGACGATCAGGTCGCGCTCCATCGCAAAGACGGTGTGCAGGAATCTCAGTTTTCTAGCGTTGGTTCTCATCCTTTAATTGACGCCTCTTTTACTCTTTTTGTTGCCCTCTGCGGCGTCGCCCGACCGCTTTATCACGCTGAATTCCCCGTTGCCCTCGAGCCTGCATTCCTTCACTTCTTTGATGTCGTCAATGCCCTGAATGCGCAGGTGCGCGATTAACTCGTCCTCAGTGATCAGCTCGCGTTTCATGTTCTGCCGCTGAAATCGCCCGTTCTTCACCAACAGCACCGGCTCGGCGTCGATGAGCCGGGACATCAGCTTCGAGCTAAACCCGAGCCAATCAAGTGCGTAATCCCAGAACATGATCACGCATATCAGCACCAGCGCCTCGGTCACCGAGTTGGCCTTTCCGGCCATGCCGTTCTGGGCCGCGTCGGCGATGATAACGATCAGCAGCAGGTCCGCGATGCTGACCGAGCCCGCCTGGCGGCGAAAGACCCGCAGCAGGACGAACATCCCGAGGTACATTATCGTGCCTCGTATGATCATCTCGAGCACGGACGAATCCGGCACGAACATCTGCTGCCAATCGATCTGGTAGAGTTTCTCCACCTACTCTAAAAAAGCACTAACGCCGACCTTTTTTCACCTATCGCGGGCGTGGAATACACCTCGTACGATCGGCCAAAGGTCGGCGTCGGATCTTGAAAAGCTAATATCGGCTGTTTGCCAGGTACATTATTTCGCGGCGGCCGCACCGCCACGCTGATAACGCTTGTTAAAGCGATCGACGCGTCCTGCCGTATCGACCAGCTTCTGCTTGCCCGTAAAGAACGGATGGCACTCGGAGCAGATCTCGATATGCAGCTCCTCGCCCATCGTCGAGCGTGTCTTGAACGAATGCCCGCAAGCACAGCTCACGGTCATCTCTGTATAATTCGGATGGATCTCTTGTTTCATAACCTCACCTTTGGCCCGCTTTGTAAGGCCGGCAATCGCGCCCTTTGCGCAAACGATAATATTACGCCCACGAGGCCGCAAGGTCAAGCTTCGGCCGGCTTCGACTGGAGGGCAAGCATCTTGCTTGCCGGCTGGGAGGGCGAGCATCTTGCTTGCCAACCGCGTCGATCACCACACACTCGCACGAACCGCGTCAAGGCGTCGGAACGCGGGCATCTTGCCCGCATCCCGTGCGAAAGAAAAGAAGTAACGTGAAACGACCCAACTCAAGTCTACTAACAGAAGAGCGGGCAAGATGCCCGCGTTCCGACACCTTGGCCGGTTCTCTTTATGTTGTTCATGCTCGTCGCGCTCGTCGCTGTTCTCACCGATGGCGTTGCACGAACTGCAACGACTGCGAGATCAGCCGAAAGTTGAGTATTTTTGCCGTGAAACACCTTCGACCAATCCAGGGTTTATATGCGACCAAAGTGGGCGCCACACCCGCGACAAAGGCCATTTACCTTTGCGCAAAGCACCCATTTTTCTCGACAAACACGGGCTTTTAGCGAAATGTGAAACGTTTCACACTCAAAATGTGAAACGTTTCACATTTTTTCCACAGGGCAGAAAGTTTTCCCCCTCGTGAAACAAAAACCGGCGCTTTTCTACGCGCGCAATAGCATCTCCAACCGCTGCCGCTCGATCCCGTAAAATGCCTTGATCGAGTCGATCTCCTCGTCAAACCGCGCAGGGTCCGCCGGCTTGTCGAGTTTAGTTCCGACCAGCATGTTGTTCTTCGGCGTGTGCTCGATGGCGACGAATTCGAATAGCTTGGTCGCATAGCCGCTCCGTTCGAGAAGCAGCGAACGCATGCCGTCGGTCAGCGTCTCGGCGACACGCTCGAGCATGACACCGTGCTTGAGGATGTCGCGAAGCATCTCGGGCGGCTTGAGCTGCGGCCGCACCTCCTGATGACAGCACGGCACCGTTATGATCAACTCGGCCTCGGCCGCAATTCCTTTATATATCGCGTCGTCAGTCGCCGTGTTGCACGCATGCAGGGCGATCAGGATATCGACCCCCTCGGGCGAAAAGCTGTCGATGCTCCCCTGAACAAAATCGAGCCCGTCAAATCCGCTCGCCGCCGCGATGTCGTTGCACAGCCCGACAAGCTCAGCCCGCGTATCGACGCCCGTCATCGCAACATCTAGCCCGCGGACATTCGCAAAATAGTCGTACGCCGCAAACGTCAGGTAGCCCTTCCCCGAGCCCATATCGACGATGCGAAGCCGCGGCCGGCCTTTCAGCCGCG
>CAZWSK010000172.1:0-5264 GCA_964636445.1 uncultured Chloracidobacterium sp. | reverse complement strand
CCGTCGCCCGTGCCGTCGCTGACAGAGGCAGAATTCTATGCACGGGCGGCTGAATTGCTTGTTACGACGCTGTCTTCGATGACGCGGGATGGCAGTTTGTACCGTGTCGACCTTCGGCTGCGCCCGTATGGTTCCAAAGGGCTGACGGCCATACCGGCGAATGGATTTGTTGAGTATCTGGAGAATACCGCAGCGGTGTGGGAAATGCTGGCGTTCGTGAAATTACGCGCCGCGGGCGGCGATATGGAGCTGGGCGCGAGAGCGGAGGCTTCAGCCCGCGGGATCATTCACAAACGTTCCATAGAGATCGACCGCCTCGAGCTTGCCGCCGAGACACGCCGTGTTCGCCTTGCCCTCGAGAAGCAGCGTTCGCGAGCGCGCAGCGGGAAAGAGATCGATATCAAATACGGCGAGGGCGGCATGCTCGACGTTTATTTTGGAATGCGGTATTTGCAGCTCGCTCACAACGTCCCGGACGACGCGGGCGACAGGTCGACGAGCGCGATGCTTGATCGATTGGCGACGGTCGAGGCGTTGACTGGCAGCAAAGAGGAGCTCGGCACACTGCGTGGCGGTTATCGATTTCTCTCAGAACTCGATCACAACCTGAGGCTGACGGTTGGCCGTACGACGCGCGTGCCGTTGGGCAAGCAGGCTGTACTTGAGACGATCGCCGGCAGAATGAAATTTGGGTCAGCGGCTGAATTACTCCAGCAGCTGACCCTTCATCGTATCGAGATACGCGAGGCCTTCACGGCACTCACGGCGTGATCTTTACTTTTCCTTTTCCTCGTTGACGACCTCGGGAGCTGGCTCGGTGATGGCGTAGGCCGAGAGGACGCCTTTGCGCATGTTGAAGAGACGGCCTGCGGCATCGTCGACCTCGTAATCGGGCTGCTTGTCGTTAAAGAGGATCTGCGTCGTCGCTTTGCCCGTCATCAGGTTTACGCCGACCAGGCCGGCGCCCTTGTCTTCCTTGCCTTTCTCGTCGCGGCCCTTCAGCGTGGTCAGGACGTAGTAGATGTTGCCTGCGGCTTTGCCGGCGGAATACTTGCGCGCCATTGTCTGCTGGTAGGTGGACATCAGGTTGAGAAAGCGTGTGTTCTCGTTCCACGCGTTGTTGTAATTGCCGAGCTGCGACTGGTATGCCTCGTTGCCCTGCGACAGTGCCGCAGCGGTGATGGTCAGTGCGGTCATCACGATCGACTGCCAGCCTGAGATGCCGGGTGCGTCGTATTTCGTCGACCAAGCTATCTGGCGGAGCTTCGGGTCGAAGCCGATCAGGTGCTGCATGCCGCGGACGACGACCGTGCCGTTTTCCTGGCGGACGAGCGAGACAGGATTGTCGGTGGTGTCGGCGCCCTTCTTCATAAAGCCGCCGATCCCGCCGAATGCCACTGCAGCGACCTTGCCGGCGGTGGCGGCTGCGCCGACCTTGAACTTGAATTTAAGCGGCAGCTTATACATCTCTTTGACCTTGCCGCGGGCGGACAGGTCGAGGCCGATCAGGTTCTTCTCGTCGGCGATCATCAGCGTGTTGTCGTCGGGAAGGAGCATCATGTTGGTGATCGAGTTTTTGGCGTCGTCGTAGATCCATTCGACATTGCCGGTGGCCTTGTTAAGAGCGACGACGCCGATCGGGCCTTTCTTTTCCCATTCGCCTTTTTTCCACGCGAAGAACTGCCCGCCCATCCGGCCGTAAAGGATATCGCCCATCATCTGCATCTCTGCGATGCCGCCTTTGCCAAAATCGCGTGTGGTCCACTTGATGGTGCCCGTGCTCTTGTCGATAGCACGGATGATCCCCTTGGCGGAGGTGTAGATCAGGTCGCTGTCGAAGATCGCCTGGCCGTTCGTATTCTTGAGCGAGCCATCTGTTACGTCGTAAACCTGCTTCCATACGAGCTTGCCGTCAGCGAGGCTGTAACGGTGCAAGCCGGCGTAGGTCATGTATAGCGAATCGTCGTCGGCGATGGGCGGGTTCTCCCCCTTTAGATCAAACCGATCGCTGCGGCCGCCGCCGCTGCCGAGGAACATCGACGACGTAGCACCGCGCTTTTTCTTTTCGATGCCGTAGAGATCGACCTTTTCGGTGTATTCGCTCTGCCAGAGCAGGTCGCCGGTGGACATTTTCATTGCGAAGATGTCGGGTTTGTCTTTTGTCTGGCGATTATCCTTGATCGTGATAAAGACGACCATGTCCTTTTGATAAACAGGCACGACCTCGACGGTGAAGCCGAGCATTTTGTCGGTCTGCCAGACGGTCTCGCCTGTAAGAGTGCTGATCGCGGTGATCTTCGTCTTGCGCTGCGCCCAGCCTGAGTTGTCGGCAATCAGAAGCAACGGCGTGCCGGGTAGTTCTGTATACTCTTCCTCCTTGATCTCGCCGAGGTCGAGGCGTTCCCATAATTTCTTCCCGCTCGAGCCCTCGATCATGGCGAGGCCGCCGGGCATTCCGATCGCGACGTTGCCGGTCTCAGCGAGCGAGTACCATTTAGCGCCATTCAGCGTCCACAGCGGCTGATCGGCGGCAAATATGCTGAGAGGTATTAAGGCTGTCAATACAAAAACGGCCACAGAGCGAACTAAAGACTTCATTCGATTATCTCCTCGTTTCCTAGTTATTTAGATCAGGAAAGTTGGGTGCGAGTTTAACTAATGCCCCTTGAGGCGTCAAGAGGTGAAAACCCGGTGCCGTTTGTATGAAGTGTTACAGAGTACGTATCGCTTACGCCTTATTCTTCTCGAGTCTTCGAATACAGTTTGTCGACGCGCTGCGTAACCTCTAAGACTATGGTCAAAGTCGTTGCCATTCTGATACGAGGACGGTCAAGCGGGCAACTGCTTTCACAACAAAAGGATGCCGTTCGGAAATGCTAACAGCCGGGCGGCATCTTTTTCGTTCTGAATTGCGAAATCAGGCCGTACGAATCTCACGGCCATCGCCCTCGAACCAGCAGCGAGTGCAGAATACGTGTCTCTCTCGGTCTTTAGCGTTATGCACCGCCGATGCAGGCAGGCGTTCGGCGAGCATCCTTTGTTCTTCGGTCAGATCTGGCCAGCGTTTTAGCCGGCGCAAACCGCAGCGGGGACAGGTGTCGTTCTCCATCGTTTTGCTATACTCGCATCATATCAGAAACATTTTCCGCTGCTCGGAAGTACTCCTTTTTCGATGAAGAAAATCAGTTATTTGTTCCTTTTGCTGACGTGCCTAGGGCTACCGCAATTAGCGGCAGGACAGACGCAGGAGAAGTTCGACTTCTATACACGCGGGCCCTATTCGACCGGCGTGCCGCGTCCGCAGGTTACGCTCCGGTTTGACGTCGGCGATCATCATACGACGTACGCCCAGATGGAGCGTGTGATCGAACAGATCGCCGCGGCCGCACCGTCGCGTGTGCGTGTTTTTGATATCGGGCTCACCAACGAGCATCGAATGCAGCATTTGGTCGCGATATCTTCGCCCGAGAATATCGCGCGGCTCGACGAGATAAAGGCGACCATTGCGCGGCTAACCGACCCGCGGCGAACGTCTGCCTCCGAGGCAGCCGCGATAGCGCAAGATACGCCGGCGATCGCGTGGATGGCCTACACGATACACGGGAACGAATCGGCTTCGTTCGAGACGATGATGCAGGTCGCGTACCAGCTCGCGGCGTCGGACGAGCCGGCGACGCTCGAGATATTGAGGAATTGTGTCGTACTGATCGTCACAGGTGAGAATCCGGACGGGCACGAGCGTTTTGCGACGTGGTACAACTCGGTCGCGACCGGCGACGCGAACCGCAGCGCGCTCGAGCACCGCGAGCCGTGGAGCATATACGGCCGCGGGAACCACTACCGCTTTGACCTTAACCGCGACACGCTCGCGATGACGCAGAAGGAGACCCAGAACCTTGCCCGTGCATATCAGGAATGGAACCCGCAGGTCGCGGTCGATCATCACGGGCAGGTGTCGCAGTTCTTTTTCCCGCCAGTCGCCCTGCCGATAAATCCAAATCTCCCGCAGCCGGTCACGGCCAAGTGGGAGACGGCCTACGGCCGTGCGAACGCTCGCGCATTTGACGCGAACCGTTGGGATTATTACGTGCGCGACCGGTTCGATGCTTTTTATCCGGGCTATTGGGACATGTATCCCAATCTGAACGGCGCGACCGGAATGACGTATGAGACCGACGGCGGCGGAACGATGGGCTTGCGGTTCACGCGGGACGACGGGACGATCTCGACACTGAGATCGGCGATCGCAAAGCATTTTGTAGCGTCGATGGCGACGCTGGAGACGACCGCGGCGAACCGCGTTGCGAAGCTGCGCGACTTCTACGAATTCCGTGCCGCCGCGATGCGGGGCCACTCTTCGGCGAAGCTCAAACGCGTGTTCATCGATCCGACCAAGGACCCGGTAAAGGCCGCAGACCTCATCGAAGTGCTTCAGCGGTCAAAGATCGAGGTCGGGGTTGCCAGACAGGCCATAACGTCACAGACCGCGCACGCCTATTACGCGAACAGCCCGGCCGTCAGCAGAACTTTCCCCGCGGGCTCGTACGTGGTGGATCTGAACCAGCCGCAGCGGCTGTTGATCAAGTCAATACTCGAACCGGACACGCCGCAGGACCAGGCATTCGTTGATGAGAACCTCGCGCGGTTTCGCCGAAACCAGATGAAGGGCGTCGGGCAGGCCAAGGAAGAGTACGGATTTTACGACATCACGGCATGGTCGCTGCCGCTCGTTTTCGGGGTGGATGCGGCATGGACTGAGGACGCCGGGACCATCCAGGCGGAGGCCGTGACGGCGGAGATGCTCGCCGCGGCAAGGCGCGGCAGTGTCGCGGGCAGGGCTCAGGCGGCGTACATCGTGCCGTACAGCACGGATTCGACGCCGGCATTCATCATGCGGCTGATGCAAAGCGGTTATCGGGTCGCCGTTGCGACTCGGCCGTTGAACGCGGGCGGGCGCAACTGGCCGCAGGGTACATTCGTTGTTCGCGTTAATCGGAATCCCGAGTCAGTGCATGATGCCGTGTTGCGGCTTGCGGGTGAAATGGGAATCCACGTCGCAGCGGCGAACTCGGGATTTACCGAGGAGGGCGACACGGGCATCGGCGGCGAGAGTGTCTATTCGCTCCGCGAGCCAAAGATAGCCGTCGCGGCGGACGATGCTGTTAGTCAGACGTCGTACGGCTCGATCTGGTGGACGCTTGACCGGTACGGGATCAGGTTTACGCCGATGACGATTCGTGCGATAAGGGGCGGCGCCCTTCGGG
>CAZWSK010000171.1:0-5315 GCA_964636445.1 uncultured Chloracidobacterium sp. | reverse complement strand
ATCCTCCTCTCCGGCTGGGCCCTCGGCACCGAAAAGATCGCGGGCAAGGCCGCCCTCGTCGAGATAAGCATCGGCAAAGGTAAGATCATCCTCTTCGGCTTCCGCCCGCAATACCGCGGGCAATCGCTCGCGACGTTTCCGCTGCTATTCAATGCGATCTCGCAATGAGGGGTGAATTCAAACAGGGATGAAGAGGATAAACAGGATGATAAAAGCGCTTTTATATCTTGTCCATCCTGTATATCCTGTTTGAGTTAACCCTACGCAACAAAAGATGAAGCTGAGAAAGGCATTTCTCTATACGCTGATCGGCTCGGTCGCGATCAGTGCTCTCATTGGCATTGGCGTGATCTTGCTGGGCAACTGGGGCAGTATTGAGGTCAGGATCTTGATGACGACGCTCACCATCACGGCGACGAGCATCCTCGGCCTCGCGTGCGGAGCGTATTACGAGACCGGCCGTGCGAAAGTGCTCCCGCTCGTCGGCATCGGTCTTGCGCTCGTCGGCGCGATCATGACGTTCCTTATCATCTGGGATGTGGCGGACGACAACGAAACGTACCTGCGCGTAACGGGCACCGTCACGCTCTTCGCCCTATCCTGCGCGCACCTGTCGCTGCTGTCGCTTGCTCGGCTCGACAAGCGTTTCGCGTGGTCGCGTATCGCGGCGTTCGTTGTGGTATGGGTTCTGTCAGCCCTGCTGACCTACCTGATCTGGTTTGAGCCCGAAACAAACAGCGACCTGTTCGCCAGAACGCTCGGCGTCCTGGCCATCCTCGTCGCGTCGGTCACTGTTGTAACGCCGGTCTTCCACAAACTCAGCTCGACGGAGCCGAATATCGCCGACATCGACGCTGAGATAGCCGACTTAAAAGCCAAACTCGCCGAACTGGAAACGCAGAGGGCAGCCCTTACCGACACCGAACCTATTTCTTAGCCAGATATGCCGAATCCGCCGCCTCGCGTGCCAGCTCATTCGCGCCGGCCGTTTTTGCGTCGATCTTTGCATCGAGAACTTCAAAACCAAGCAGCCCGGCAACGACCAGCTGCGAGCCCGTGACCTTGCCGAAATACTCGCCCTCTGCCGGCTCGCCGTATATCGGTATCCGGAAGATGGCGGCGAATGGCTTCCCGTTAGCGAGCCGCCATTCAAGCTTCTGCTTCGCCCAATCAAAACCTATCGACGCCGTGGCGATAGGAAAGCTGTGGTCCGTGCCTTTTTTCTCCGCATTGATCTGCGTCGTCGCAGCGGAGTAATAAATACGCACCTGATACCCGCCGGGCCCTTTGCAGATCGAGTAGCCGTCAGAACCGTTCGAGCCGGGATAATTCTTACAACCGGTCGCCAGGTTCGTATACGTAGAGGTAAACTTCGGCGGCTTGACCTGCGCCGATGCGGACGCGACGAAGGCGGCGACGGTGATAGCAACGGTTACAAATATTTTCATTTTCATCTTTCACCTCTCGGCTGCTTAGAATATTCAATAGGATCGGTCATGCCGGCCCGTTCGAATCCACGCAGCCTTAACGCACACGAGTCGCACGTCCCGCACGCGAGTTCCTCAGACCTATAACAGGACCACGTCAGGTTCAGCGGAGCACCCAGCTCGACGCCCTTCTGCACGATCTCAGCCTTTGATAAATGAATGATCGGCGTACGGATCTCGATCTGCGTGTCAGGCCTTGTGCCCGTGTCGATCACCCGCTGAAACGCCTCGTAAAACTCCGGCCTGCAGTCGGGATATCCGCTCGAATCCTCAGCAACCGCACCGATGTAGACCGCACTCGCCCCGATCACCTCGGCCCAGCTAACCGCGATCGAGAGCATATTCGCGTTGCGAAACGGAACGTAGCTGGTCGGGACCTCTTTGTTATCAAGATCAGCCTCGGTAACGGCCATTTGCTCATCCGTCAGCGACGAACCACCGATCTTCGCGAGATGCTCTATCGACACATCGAGCCTTTTCTCTGCACCGTAATGGTCCGCGATCTCATTGAATGCCCTTCGCTCGCGCGATTCCGTTCTCTGCCCGTACGAAATATGCAGAAACGCTAGCTCGTCCGCCTCGCGAGCCGCGATCGCCGCCGTCACGCACGAGTCCATTCCGCCGGAAACGAGAATGATGGCCATCCGCTTCATAGTTTTTTCTTTGCGGCTTTGCGTCTTTGCGGGATAGTTTTTGCCCGCAAAGCCGGAAAGTCGCTAAGAAGATCAGAGGTTATTAACAACACGCGTGATTCCGTCTTTGATCAATGGCACGTTGAAGTTGATCAATATTCCTAACTTCATATCCATCAGTCGAAGATAGGTTCGCAATTGTTTCGGATGAACAGGCGCAACGGCCTCGACCGACTTGATCTCAACGACAACCTTGTTGTTAACGATCATATCGGCGCGAAATCCGATGTTCAGCTGCACACTTTCCCAAACGACTGGCATTGGCCGTTGGGTCAGTACACGGAATCCGCGCTTTTCGAGTTCATGCTTGAGGATCGCCTCATAGACAGATTCTAACAAGCCAGGGCCGAGTCGTGTGTGGATCTGAAAAGCACAGTCAACTATGGCCTTGGCAATATCGTTTTCGTGCATAGAAATTTGGTTTTCTTTGCGGCTTTGCGTCTTGGCGGGAAATTCTCCCGCGAAGTCGCAAAGCCGCAAAGAAGAGTTAAACTCCACGTGCATCGGCTCCCCAGATAAACTTGTGCAACTGCAGGTTCAACCTCACCTTATACTGGCTTTTCGAGATCGCATCAGCCAGGACGGGCAGATCAACGGCCCCATGCACCGGCGAGATCAATATTTCTTTTGCCCTGTTCTGAAGGTCGTATTTGTCAATAATAACGGTCGCAAAAACCCAGTCTTCAAAATTTGCGACGACAAATTTCACCTCGTCGGCCTCGGGCCGCAGACATTCGAGGTTTTCCCAATAGTTTCGCTCCGATTCACCGGAGGAGGGACATTTGACGTCCAGAATGACAGCAGCTCGCTTGTCGAGTTCTTCTATAGAACAGAATCCACCGGTCTCGACTAGCACCTCATATCCTCGGTCACAGAGTTCGGTGATGAACGGAAACACGTTCTTCTGCGCGAGCGGTTCACCGCCGGTGACCTCCACGAGGTTACAACCGAACTCTTCCAATTTCGTAAAGATGCGATCGAACGACAGATGCTCGCCGCCGGTAAACGTGTACTCGCTGTCACACCACACGCACCTCATCGGGCAGCCCGTCAGCCGCACAAATGAGCACGGCCGTCCGGCGTGTGACGATTCGCCCTGGATCGAAAGGAACATCTCGGTGATGCGAAGAGTGTTAGCCACTAATTCACCAGCCCGAACCAACCAACGTTATGCAATACCTCGCCTAGGCCGAAAGATGCGAGATTCGCAATGACGATCGCCGCAAATGAACGAACCCAATCACCAGTCACCATGTCGCGTCCGCGAAAAGCGAGCCAGAAAAGAACGCATTCCGCCACCGGTGCAAATGTCTCGGCAACCGCCAGATACAGCAGTCGAGACTGCCCGTAAAATACCGTCGGCAGTACGAGCACTACGATCGGATAAGTACACGCCGTGAGCCAAACGCCGCACAACGCACGCTGCTTGAGAAACAGCTTTCTCGTTAGCCCCACGAGCAGCACCGGTGTCTCGATCAGGATCGTGACAAGATAGCCGATCGGCAGGAACGTCCAAAGATCGCTGACCGGCAGGTCCTGCGTCTGGATCGGTCCGATGTCGTCGAAAAAGAACATCAAAGCATTTTGATGAGAAATGGAAATTCCGCGAGCACGTGCCCGATCGCAAACGCAAAGTACACGTCGCGTGTCGTCGTGTAATCCACCGCAAATCCCGCCCACAGAGCGACCGACAGCAGGACACCGATAAATAACGCCCCGGCGACGAGCCGGGGAAAGCCGCCTTTGCCGGCAAGCAGCGGTATATCTTTCAATCGCCACGGCAACGCTCGGCGGTCGACGAGCGGTATCAGGAGCAGCCAGACAAAGTAGTGTATAGATTCGAGAAATACATGCGTAGCGACCAGCAGATGGCTCGAAACGCCCGGCAAGATCTGACTGCCTGCGTGCTGAGCGATCCGCCAGAAGAGGTTTGTTTCCTCTGGCAAATTTGGTTGGCCGGCGAGTGAGAACCACAATAAAACCAGGAACACCGGTATCGACGCGAGGCAAACGTGATACGCCCGCAGCCATTCCGGGCGCGTTCGGCGTATCTGCCGTTCGAGAAACCACATCGCGATGAACGGATGTATGTAAACGAGCGCGAGGCTCCAGTATTGCGGCACTAGCCACGCGAGGGCGGCGAGCAGGAACGCCGCAGGTATTGCCAATGCCCAATCGCTCTTTGGCCGCTGCCGCCCGCGCAGATAAACCAGTACACCGAGCCAGAGCACGAACGCCGTATTCCAGACGGCCGCGAACAGCGCCCAATTTTGCTCGGCCCACAGCCAATTCCCGCTCGCGAAATACAGCGAGAGATAACTCGCCGTCAGCACGACAACGCCGCCGATGCCAATGGTGTAATAAGTCCGCGACCGTCCCCACCGCAGCGGGACGCGAGCAATGAAGTAACGAAACTCCATCAAATTGTGCGCACCGGCGAATAGGAATATCGTCGCTATCGACGCGGCCAGCGGAAAGCTCCCGATCAGCACCGCCCCAAGCGCGCACGCCGCCACGAACGCGAGCATAAAAATATGTGCGCTCGTGGCAGCGGGCCTCGCGATGCGTAACTCTTGCACTTATTCCTCGCCGTTATAGTCGCGGGGGTCGGGAACGATCAGTTCAACGACGTCGCGGTTGGGCTCCGTCATCGTCTCGAGCTTGATCTTGCCCGACGCCTGCTTGTACCGGTGAACGCCTTGTGTGAAAAGCGCACTCGTTATTGCGCGTGCCTCAGGCGGCGGGCCAATGTTCGCATAAACGACAGACGCGGCGGCCGTCGCCACTGCCAAGGCCATCATCGCTTTGCCTTTCGTCCGCGAAGTCTGGCCCGACCGCACAAACCAGATGCCGCCAAAGACCAACGCAAGGCTCAGGAACATTCCGCTGACGATGGTCTGCGTGCGTGAAAAGAATGAACTATCCGAGGGTGTCTGAACGGCGGCCGTGTTGTCTTCGCTGTCATCCATCTGCTCGAGTTCTGCGCGCAGCTGCTTGATCTGCGACTTTGGAATGCGCAGCACCGGCTCCGTTGCGTTTCGGTCGAGTTTGATGAACATCGTGGTTGAAACGCCGGGTTTAGGCTTCGGCGTTTTCTCCTGCTTTGGCGGAGCGATGTCCGCGAGAGCGGCCACCG
>CAZWSK010000170.1:0-5317 GCA_964636445.1 uncultured Chloracidobacterium sp. | reverse complement strand
GCGAATCCACGAGCTGATCGAGTTCTTTCGAAAGCAGAACCGCCATTACGACGAGGCCCGGTCGCAGATGCTGCTGGCACAGGCCTGGGCGCGGCTGGGCGACAGCCGCGAGACGGTCGCGCCGATCCAGCGCGTCCTCGACCTGTCTGCGCGGTTCGATTATGAATACTGGCTGCTGAAAGAGATCCGCCAGGACCCGAAGATCTTTGAGTACGAGGATATCTTTGAACGGCTGCCGCCCGACCTGCGGCAGGAACTCGAATCCGCGCCGGCCGCATCGGCGAGCGTGCCGGCCGTCGTCGAGCTTCCGGTCGAGATCACGGACTTGACGGTAAGCGTTCTCGGACATGTCGAGATCCTTCGCGACCCAACACGGCCGTTTGCACCGGACGCCTGGACGACGCGGCGAGCGAGGGACATTTTTTGTTATATCGCGACGAGCAAGAACCGCCGCGTCGCAAAAGACGTGCTGATAGATACATTCTGGGGCGATGATGAACTCGAAGCGATCGAAAAGAACTTTCACCCGACGATCTCACACATCCGCAAGGCCCTGAACAGCCAGCAGGCCTTTAAGCAAAACTTTGTCGTATTTCGTGACGGAGCCTATCAGCTTAACCCTGAGTTTTCCTACCGTATCGATACCGAGCGGTTCCTTGAACACATCGAGGCCGCGAAAAGAGCGAAAGAAGATGATCCGGCAAGCTACCGTTCCAACCTCGAGGCCGCCTATGCCCTTTATCGCGGCGAGTTCATGGAGGGGTCGTACGAGGACTGGGCCGAGGAGCCTAGACAGTTTTTCCGCGAGCAATTCGCTCGTGTGCTCAACGCCTTGGCCAAGCTCGCCGTAAACGAAAAACGCTGGACCGATGCTCTGCGTTTCGCTTCAGAGGTTCTTACGATCGATCCATATCGCGAAGACCTTCACCGGCTCACGCTCCGCGTTCTCGCCGCCCAGGGCAAGCCGGCGGCGGTAAAAAAGCACTATGAGTCGATGGAACAGCTCCTGAAAACGGATCTCGGCATCTCCCCCGCGGCCGAGACGCAAAAGCTGTTTCGCGAGCTAATGAAATAGCCCTCAAGTTTGCCTCAAGTTTTCCCTCCGGCTCTCAAGTTTTTCTCAAAACCTAATAGTTAATCTCGCTCCAGCTTTGATATTTGGAGGGAGATAACGTGAATATCGACGAAATTTATCGCAGAACGGTCACCGTATTTATTGCCTTCGCAATAGCCGCGGCCTTTGTTTATACCGTGAGCGGAGCGACGGTCAGCCCGACATTGCGGGCGCAACTAACAGGCCTGCCGAACACGCAGTCGGTCGGCGTCGTCATTATCAGCTTTAATACCACGAACGGCCTTAACCTCAACCATTTGAATATTTTACGTTTCGCCGGCATCAGCAGCGGCGTGACGTTTCAGCGGCTGGGGATGGTCGGAGCTGTGCTGACGGCCGGCCAGGTGAGGTCACTTCAGAATAACCCGGCGATACGCTCTATCTGGTCGAACGACCGGCAGGCGTATTTTATGAATCAGGCCCGAATGGTCGCGGGCGTCGATAAGGTGCGTACCGATCAGGCATTTACATTCCGTAATGGCGGAATGCCTATCAATGGCAGCGGCGATTTTTCGGTGTTCGTTATCGATTCAGGCATTGACGCGACGCACTCGGACCTGCCGTTCGGCACGAAGGTCATTCAGAACACGCAGCGTGTCGTCTCGACCAACGCGGGCAATACGGGCATCACCATCGGCGGGATACCGCTGAATGGCTTTACGCCGTCGCTGTCTATCGAGAACATCCCAAATACCGACACCGTCGGGCACGGGACGCATTGCGCGGCGATCGTCGGCGGACTCGGTGCGATGTCGGGCGGAACGTATGGCGGCGTGGCCCCCGGCGTGAAGATCGTGGGCTCGGGCGGCGGGGCGGTCATCCTCGTGCTCGACGCACTCGCAGGCTGGGAATACGCCCTCTCGCACCAGGCACAGTACAAGATCCGCGTGATCACGAATTCATACGGTCCGCTCGGCGGTGGCGAATTCGATGCGGAACATCCGTTCATGATCGCGGCCAAACAGGCTCATGATCTGAATATGACCGTCGTCTTCGCGGGCGGCAACGATGGCTCGGCAAAGAATACTCTCAGCCCGTACGCGCAGGCGCCGTGGGTGATAGGCGTTGCGGCGGGAACGAAAGACGGCATGCTCGCCGGATTTTCGTCAAGAGGTACGCCCCGCGGCGAACGGCTGAGCGACAACGACCCGACCAATGACAACGATCATCCAACACTCACAGCACCGGGGAACGGCCGCTACTTTGAAAGTAATCTTGCGAGGTTCGGCTTTACCTCTGACATCGTGGCGTCGCGAGCGGCCGGCAATTTCGGAGCCTCAAGCGGATTGACCGCCGACGCCGAGCTGCCGCCGGGCATGGTGCCGTTCTATACGCAGATCTCAGGCACCTCGATGGCAACGCCTTTTGTCGCGGGTGTTGTCGCCCTAATGCTCGACGTCGACCCGACGCTCACGCCCGATGAGATCAAACAGATCTTGACCGATACGGCAACGAGAATGCCTGGCTACGAGGACTTTGAGGTCGGGGCCGGCTACGTGAACGCGTACGCAGCGGTGGACAAGGTCTATAACCGCAGCAAGAACTATAAGAACTTCTCTGAGGTGACATTCAACGCTCAGTTTGGCGAAGAGCGGCAGCCGGTCGAGAACTTTCACGTCGACTATGACCCGTCGGTATCGGGTGCGGGCTCGTCAAACTCTTATTCCTTCAATGTTCAGCCCGATATGAATGAGCTAAGCGTCGTCGCACAGGTCGATGCGCTCGGCGGTGCTGGCGTGGGCAATTTCGTCGGAATGCGACTGTACGACCCTAACGGTGTATCGTACGGAGCATCGAGCATCCCGACGCCGATCATCGGCACATCCGTGCGAGAGATCACGGTGTCGAATCCGATGCCCGGCCAGTGGCGGCTTGAGATCCGCGGCGCGTGCAGCCTTTCGGCAGTGCCTGGCTTCTGCTCGCCGCAGCAGATCGCGAGCCCCGGGCCGGTTGACGGCACGATCTCACAGATTAAGTACATTCTTCCCAATATCACCGACATCGCCGGCCACCCGCAGCAGGCACAGATCGAAAGCGCATTAAGGCGCCGGGTGATCGACATTTACGCGGACGGAACGTTCCGCCCTGAACAGACTGTCACACGCGAGGATCTCGCACGATCGATGGTGCTGAACGCTCCTGTGCGGCAGGCTATCGCAACGACCGCGAAGTTCACGGATGTATCCGGCGAACTCGCGCGCATCGCCGACGCCGTTACTACCAACGGCTCGACGCTTCGGGATTACACCTTTGTGCCGACCGGCCTGATGAGCTATAGCGGAAGTGCGTTCAACCCGACCGGGACGGTGAACCGGCTCGATCTGGCGGTCGCCCTCGTCAAGGCCATTGGCCGCGACAACGAGGCAAGGGCGCTCGCCGGATCGACCGTCACTTATCAGGCAACGCCGCTCTCTGATAACGGACAGATACCGCCGTCGCTCCGCGGGTATGTTCAGATCGCGATCGACAACGGCATGTTCGAGACGTGGCCCGCTGAGGTCATTCAAATAGCACCCGGACAATGGCAGGCATTGCCGGGCCCGAGGTTTGAGCCCGCTACGCTCGTCAAACGCGCGACTCTCGCCGCGAAACTGACAGCATTCCAAGACCTGTTCAATGCCGGGGGGTAACGGCCGCAAATGGGTCTCTCTCCGGGGGGCGAGAGGCCCGCGGCCGGCGAGGGCTGTCCTAGCGGCACGCCCTCGCGCCATCTCGCGATGCGATTTCTATCAACGGTCTTTATTCAATCTATTAAGAGGAAGGAACAATGAATACGAAGAGACAACGAACGATCTTTGCGGCGGCACTCATTACGGCGCTTACCGTGACGACTATGTTTATTCTGCCGACGACTCGGACGCAGGCAAGCGGTAATGTTAATTCGCTGAGCCAACTATACAAACGGCCGGCCCCTAATTTTGATCTTAATTCGCAGAACGGCGTGCCGGCATTACGCCAGGCGACGGGCGATCAGCTTGCGGCGATACAAAGCCTTAAAACTGGTGCCAACGCCCCGAACATGCAGATGCGTTGGAACGCGTTCGGCGGATCGCCCGACGTGATGTTTGACTTCGCAAGCCAGCCGTTCTCGGGCACGGCTGAGGAGGCCGGGCGTGCGTTTCTCGCGCAGAACGCCGCGGCCTTTGGCATCAGCGATGTCGCGAACCTGCGTCTATTTAGCCGGCGCGAAGCTCTCGGCGGGCATCTCGTCAGGTTCCAACAGACGTTCAACGGCATTCCCGTTCAGAACGGCGGTATAGGCCTGGTGTTGAACGCGAATAAGCAGGTGATCATGGCGTCTGGGCCTTATTTTCGCGATGTCACCGTGAACACCGAACCTTCGCTGACTGCGGCACAGGCACGAGCGGCGGCGGATGCCGACCTTGCACAGTTTTCAGTTTCTATTCCATCTCATATCAGCAATCTTCTTCAGACCGGCCTAAACAACCTCACTCAGCAAGCCGCGGCCGCCGCGAATATTGAGCCCTCACTCGGCATTTATCCGACGGCCGACGGCTACCGCCTGGTGTGGAAGGTCGCGAAGTTCTCGACGAATCCGTTCGGCCTATACATGGTCACGATCGACGCACACACTGGCGAGACTGTCGCGAGAAAGGATTTCGTTAACTTCCAGACAGCGCCGGGCGCCGAGACCGCCGACATTTATCCGAAGTACCCGCAGATCGATGCCTCGTTAAAGGACAACGGCGTCATCTCGACGTGCCAAGGCCCGATCGGCCCGCGTCCATGCGGCCAGGAGCGTGTTCAGCTTCGCTCATTCGACCCGACGAACCGCGTCACCGGCCTGAACGGCACGCTGACCGGTACGCACGCTCTAGTGAATAACGCGCTGGTTTCGAAGCAGCCGTTCGCACAGGCAGGACTCGGCACGTGGCACTTCCGCGTTGACAACCCGACGGCATTTGAGGCACGGACCAACGAACTCGACCAGATGGCGGAGCCGGCCGAGCATCAGGACGAGATCAACGCGTTCTTCTTTGTCACGTACCTGCTCGAATACGTCGATTACCTTCACGTGGCAGGCGACAACGGCACGCTCGGCGGAAGATTTCCCGACGACTATCCGAACAAGACCGTTCCGCTGCCCGCGACAGTGCATATCCCGAACATTTACATAGCATTAGACGCCGCCGGCGGAACGCTGCCGTCGCCGACCGACCCTGACCTCGCTCAGAAGGTGCT
>CAZWSK010000169.1:0-5387 GCA_964636445.1 uncultured Chloracidobacterium sp. | reverse complement strand
AGCGGCCGACGGCGTCGGCGACCTCGGTGTCGATCGCGGAAATGGCCTCGAGCATAGCCTCGACCTTTAGCTGGATCGTATCGCGTTCGGCGAGCAGCTCATTCAAGCGTTCCTCGGCCGCGATCTTGGCCGCAACGGCGTCGGCGGCTTCCTTTTTAAGGCCGTCCGACTCTCTTTCGAGGCGGTCCTTTTCCTCACGCAGCTTCTTGGCGAACTCGATCGTGAGATAGATCTTGTCCTCAAGGTGCGAGAACTTTTCCATTCCCGTTAAGGCGTTCATGTTAGGTCTCCGGCGTAGTCAGGAACTCAGGAAGAAGATTATGTTCAACTTTTACCTAAAGTTCAAGTAAAGCCTGAGGAAATCGTCAAGCCCTTTGTTTTATTGACAGTTTCCGCTCAACAGCCGCTACTATCTGTGGATGTAATGCCTCAACCTCGTCCTCAACCAGCGTCCGTTCAGAACTGCGGTATTCGAGGCGAATCGTAAGCGAACGCTCGTCCGCGGCGAGGCCCTTGCCCTCGTAAACGTCGACAAACTCGACGGAATTGCACAATTCGAAACCTTGCTCTAAGACAGCCATTTTGATCTCGTTCAGCGTCACGCTTCGCGGGACGACGAATGAGACATCGCGGGTGATTCCCGGGAATCGCCCGAGCGGGCGATACGCGGCAGGCGTGGCTGGATTCGCCAGGACAGCAACGAGGTCGATCTCCCCGACATAAACGGGCTGCTTGAACTTGTAACTTGCTGCGATATCGTCGCTTAGCCGTCCGAATGAGCCGACATCGATTCCATTGACCTTTATAGCCGCGGCCTGCCCGGCCCGCAGATGCCTGATCTCGTCTGCGGAAAACTCAACATTCGATACGCCTAATGCATCTAGTCCGGCCTCGACGGCCCCTTTTGCGTCGTAAAAGTCCATCTGCCGCGTCGCTATCGCGCGTCCTTCTTGCAGATCGCCTCCGGTTAAGGCTATCGCAAGCAGTTCGCTCTCGTTCGGCAGTCCGTCCTCGCTGGTTGCGGCGGAAAAGACCTTTCCTAGCTCGAAAAGCCGAAGATCACGGCGTTGGTGATTGAGATTTAGGCGAATGGCATCGAGCAAGCCGGGAAGTATCGTCTGGCGCATCCTAACGGCGCCCTCGATGACGGCGTCTTCGAGCGTGACGCGTTTGTTTTCGACCGAATCGTCTATCATGCCGGGGACCGGCTCAAATACCTCATCGTGCCGGCTGTCAATGAAGCTATACGAGATCGCCTCGTCAAAGCCCATGTTTACAAGGGTTCGACGCAATGCACGCTCGCGATGCTCGGTCGGTTGATACTCGCCGGCGCCGTAAGCGGGCGGCAGCTCGTCGGCGATGTTCTCGTATCCGAAATGACGAGCGACCTCCTCGACGAGGTCTTCCTCGATAGCGATATCGTGCCGCCAGGATGGAGAAACGTGGATGGAATCCTGCTTTTTCTCAATACCAAGGGCTGCGAGAATGCGTTCGCACTCATCTGAAGGAACGTCCAGGCCTGTCAGACGCTTTGTAGCGGCCGAGATATCGGCCGAGATGACCTCGTTAGCGGTCCATGGCGTCGGATAAATATCGACAAATTCAGCCAGTTCGCCGCCGGCAAGCTCTACGATAAGCTGTGCGGCGCGGTTTGACGCCCTAATGAGGTTGTTGATATCTACACCTCGCTCAAAATGGTAGCTCGCCTCCGTCGTGAGATTTAGCCGTCGCGATGTACTTCTGATATTCTCGCGTTTAAAGTACGCAACCTCAAGTAATACATTAGCCGTTGAATCGGTTATAGATGAGGCCAAACCGCCCATAACACCGCCAATTGCAGCCGGTTTTTCGGCGTCGCAGATGCAGAGCATCGACGTCGACAGTTCGCGGTCAACTTCGTCAAGAGTTGTGATCGATTCGCCGGGCTCTGCACGACGAACGATGATGCGGTTTTCGGCCAATTTGTCGAGGTCAAACGCGTGCATCGGCTGGCCAAGCTCATGCATAACGTAATTCGTTATATCAGCGACATTGTTGATCGAACGCTCGCCGATAGCCTCTAATCTGTCGACAAGCCACTGCGGCGATGGACCGACCTTTACGTTTCGTATGATTCGCGCGGTAAACCGATGGCAAAGGTCAGGATCCTCGATCTTCACGAGGCTCTCTGCCAAAACAGCCGGAACCGGTATCTCCGCGGGCGATTCGTTGAGCTTAAGCGGTCTTCCCGTGCTCACGCAAAGTTCGCGGGCGACCCCGAGATGTGAAAGACAATCAGGCCGATTCGACGTCAAATCGATGTCCAGAACGAGATCGTCGCCATGCGGATGGATGCCCTCCACCGCCAACCCAACGCGCGTCAGCTCCGCCGCCGTTTGTTCGGCCGTCAGATCGATCTCGATCAGGTCTTTTAGCCAGTTGTAGCTGATGTTCATCTGAACTGCTCCAAAAACCGCACGTCGTTCTCAAACATATGCCTGATGTCGTCGATGTTGAACATCATCGATGCCATGCGCTCGAGGCCAAAGCCGAAGGCGAAGCCGCTGTAAACCGTTGGGTCGACACCGCAGGCTCTAAGAACATTCGGATGTACCATTCCGCTGCCGCCAAGCTCGATCCATCCGGAGCCTTTGCACGGACGGCAACGCTCGTCGCCGACGCGGCCTGAGCCGTGACAAACGAAGCACGAGAAGTCGAACTCGGCCGACGGTTCCGTGAAAGGGAAATACGAGGGGCGGAATCGGGTTCGCGTGTCCTCGCCGAACAGGCGTTTGAGCCATTCGGTAACGGTTCCTTTTAGGTGGGCCATTGTGATGCCTTTGTCGACGCAGAGGCCTTCGAGCTGGTGGAACATCGGCGTGTGCGTCATGTCGGGCGTGTCGCGACGATAGACCTTGCCGGGGGCGAGGATTCGTATCGGGACGCCGCGGCGTTCCATCGCTCGGATCTGCACAGTCGATGTCTGCGACCTGAGGGCGAAACCTTCGGTGGTATAGAACGTGTCCTGCGACTCACGCGCGGGGTGGCCTTCCGGAATATTCAGAGCATCAAAGTTGTAATAGTCCGTCTCGATCTCGCGGTCGTCTTCTATCGCGTAACCCATTGACACGAATATGTCCTCGATGTGCTGCCGCAGGATCGTGATCGGGTGAAGGTGTCCCGTTCGCGGCCGGCGGCCGGGAATTGTGACGTCGAGGCGTTCGCGCTCGATCTTTAATGCGGTGATGCGAGCCGAAAGCTCAGATTCCGCCGAATCGATGGCCTCCGTCACCTCGCGCTCTAACGATTGGACGGCCTGGGCAAACGCAGAGCGTTCCTCGGGTGCGACGTTGCCGATAGCTTTTTTTAGGCCGGCGAGTTCCGACTTTTTGCCGGATAACCGGATCTTGAGGTCAGCAACCTCGCGTTGTCTCGCCTCGGCGTCGGCAATGGCCAGACCGTCAGTCGATACGGATGAGAGAGCCGAAACCTCGCCGGCCAAGCGTTCTCTGAGGTCATTGATCTGTGCCATGCTCTCGGACATAAGCAATTAGGATAACCGATAGCCGGTTTTTCCTCGTAACGGCGGCCCAAATTTGTGACCGGCGGGCAACGGCCCTGTCCCGGTGTCCCGGGGATGTCCCGCACCCGTGCGGGACAAATAAGTAGTAAGGATATCAATCAATTACGGCCATTTCGAGGCCTGTCCCGCCGAAAATAAAAAAAAATTGTAAGACAGCGTCTTACGCGAGGTTCGATACTATCTTTGTCTCGCCGTCCCGGCCGTGTCCCGGCTCGGCGTGGGACACGTAAGTAGCTATATTACAATGAATTACAGCAATTTCTCAGGTGTCTCACTGAAAAATAAAAAAGCTGTAAGACAGTGTAAGACACGCGGCCAGGGCCCGTAATGATCAGCGTTTTGTCTCGGTGTCCCGCTGCTGTCCCGTGCCTGCGTGGGACAATTAAGTGCTAATAATATCAACGAGTTACAGCCATTTATGGCGGTGTCCCGCCCGTTTCGAAAAAGAGTATTACATTGTCTTACAGATCGGTTACAGTAAACGGTTCGGGCCGATGCGACCATGCAACAACGTAGCACAACAACAACTGAAAGTCAAGAGACTTCTCGACGGGGTACTGGTTCACTTTGAATTCTTAGCCATCGAAGATGGCGATAGCCTGTAGCCCAGGGCAGATCGCCCTGGGAGTCTCGGGCTGGCGGTGTTTTAAGCTATCGCAGATAGCGACAGCCTCTGGATATCTGTCGCCCGTTACACTGGCTCAGCGATGTAACGGCATTTTCCCAGCCCTCGCGGACTAGGCTACATGCTCACGCCATCTCGGATGGCTAAGAACTCAAACCCCTCGCCGAACGGGGCACCGCGAATGCAAGAAGAGGCCCGCCTTGCTATGATATCTCACAGAAAAACGATGAAGGCCCTTGTAAAGAGTAAAGCCGAGCCGGGACTGTGGATCGAGGACGTGCCCGAGCCGACGATCGGGATCAACGACGTGCTGATCCGGATGAAGAAGACAGGCATCTGCGGTACCGATGTTCACATTTACAACTGGGACGCCTGGTCGCAGCAGACCATAAAAGTGCCGACCATTCTCGGTCACGAGCTGTGCGGCGAGATCGTCGAGGTCGGGTCGAATGTTGAGGATTTCTTCGTCGGCGACATCGTAAGCGTCGAGGGGCATTTGGTCTGCGGCCGATGTCGTAATTGCCTCGCGGGCCGCCGTTACAAATGTGCCCGGACACTCGGATTCGGCGTGAATACCGATGGCGGGTTCGCCGAGTACATGGCCGTGCCGTACACGAACATCTGGAAGCACGATAAGGAGATCGACACCGATGTAGCGGCGATCTTTGATCCGTTTGGTAACGCCGTCCATACGGCGCTCGCCTTCGAGGTCTTTGGCGAGGACGTTCTGATCACCGGTGCCGGGCCGATCGGAATTATGGCCGCGGCGGTCGCGAAGCACGCCGGTGCAAGAAACGTCGTGATCACGGACGTTAATCCGAAACGGCTCGAACTCGCGGCGAAGATGGGCGATTTCACATGCGTGAACGTCGCGGAGCGAAAACTCGAGGACGTTCAAGAGGAACTCGACATGAAGGAGGGCTTTGACGTAGGCATGGAAATGTCGGGCAATCCGCAGGCTTTTCGCGATATGCTCGCGAATATGACACATGGTGGCAATGTGGCATTCCTCGGCATCCCGTCGGACGAGTTCGCGATCAACTGGAAAACGGTCATCTTTAACATGCTGACCATCAAAGGCATCTACGGCCGCGAGATGTACGAGACCTGGTACCAAATGAGCGTCCTCATCGAAGGCGGCCTCGACATCTCACCCGTCATCACGCATCGATACTCGTACAAGGAATTCGAGAAAGGCTT
>CAZWSK010000168.1:0-5457 GCA_964636445.1 uncultured Chloracidobacterium sp. | reverse complement strand
AGAACCACCCCGTCAGCCGCGGCGGCTGCCACCCCTCGTTCTGGCCTGGCAATACTCGGCCAGTGTTGCGAGGACGTCGCAACCGGGTAAGGAGGGGAGCTTTTGGCGGTTCCGACGGCGTCCATTCGGCCGAGGTAGTACATGGCGACGGAGTGGTGGTCGAGGGTTATGGGGGTGGAGGTGGATTTTAGGTGTTTTAGGTAGCGGACGTCTTCGCGCATGGTGCTGGGAGCGAGGGTGAAGACGCTGTCGGCGAATTGGGCGATCTGGGGCGGGATGTCGGCGAGATCGATCGGTCGGAGAGAACCACCCCGTCTCCCGACTCGCTGTCGCTCGTCGGGATCCACCCCTCCTTGGTAAGGAGGGGAGCCTGAGATGCCGCGGCGGGCGCGTGTGTTTGCGATGACGAGGATCGAGTAGCCGCCTTGGGCGCACCAGAGGCGGAGGGTGCGCATTACGGCGGAGAGGCGGCGTTCGGACGGGGCGAGGTGGGCGAGGCTGTCGATGATGACCACGGGCACGCCCGAGTTGCGGATCTCGGCTTCGATCGAGCGGAAGAGATATTCGTTTAGGTTGCCGCGAAAGCCCTCGGGCGGCTCGAAGTCGAGCTTGACGCCCGTGCGTATGTTGCGGGGCGAGAAAGCGTACCGCCTGCGGCGGCGGCCCTCGCCGACGCTGTACCGCTGGGTGAATTGTTCGGCCGTGTGTTGGAGATCTAAGTAAAGGACTTCGCGGCCGCGGAGAGAACCACCCCGTCTCCCGACGAGCTGTCGCTCGTCGGGATCCACCCCTCCTTGGTAAGGAGGGGAGCTTTTGGAGGAAGCCGTCGGGCGGAAGGGTTCGACGCGGCGGCCGCGGGCGATCGCTTCGGCGATCTGGACGGCGAGGATGCTCTTGCCGACGCCTGTGCCGCCGGCGAGGACGGCCAGCTCGCCCTCGCGCCAGAGGGTGCCGAACAGGTCGGCGGGCTCACGTTTTTTGCGGCGTGGTTCGTCGTCGGCGCCCTTTCGCCACTCGTTCGCGGGGCGCGATTCGAGCATGCTGTTCCAGGGCCAGATCGTCTTGTCGTTGCGGGCGAAGTCCTCGCGGATGCGGCGGTATTTCTCGTTCTCAGGCGGTTCCCAGTCAATGCTGGATTCGATATCGATGGTCGTGGTGTCGTCGTCTTCGTGCGGCGCGTAAGGCGGCTCGTGTATCATGGCTTTGTCTCTCGTGGCGATTAGCGTTGTGTCCGTTAGTGTTAATTGCGTCTGTGATACGGCTTAATCACGTCATATGTTCCCTGCTCCTTCGTGAAAAGTCGATTATTTGTTCTTGTCTTTAGCCGCGCGGCGTTTCTCGCGGTCGGCGGCGAGCTGCGACAGGAATTCGGTGATCACCGGACTGCGGTCGGTCTCGGCGATCTGGAAGAGAATGTAACGCACCTTGGTGACCTGTGACCAGTGCCGGTCAAAGCGGCCCGGGACGCGTGCGCACGTGCGATGCACTAGGCTGCTATCCTGCGAGTATTCGGTCCGAATCGGCGGGTTGCGGTCGCGGGGAAAGAGATATTCGCAATCCTCATCCAGCCCGATCATCTGGCCGCAGACGTCGCACAGGACCTCCGCGATCATGCCGGCACGTGAGTCTTTGAGGCGAATGTGCATAAAACCAGTAAATCGTAAATCGTGATGAGTGATAAGTTAGCAGGCGTTGTGATGATTGTCAAATGTGCTGTAGGTGCAACGACCTTCTGAAAAAATGCAGGCGCGTTTTGTTGGGAAACGCGCCTGGCACGGAGGAGAAAATGATCCCGCCGCTCTACGGGCTCTCGCAGAGGACGGCGACGATCTTGCCGGTGCCGGCTTTGCCTGGGGCGGGGCCGTAACCGGGATCGACGCGGACGACGACGATCTTTTCGACGTCGCCCGTGATGGCCGAGCCGGCCTTTTGCACGCGGCTACTGACCGCGACGGTGATGAATTCGGGCAGCGTCGCGGGTGGATTTGAGCTGTTGCCCGGGCCGCTCGTCCAGTTACCGCCGCACGCCGGCGCCGCGTTGCCGTTCTGGTAGCCCTTGAAGGCAGACGGAGCCGAGCCGCCCGTCATCGGGTTATTCCGCGCCCACTGCGAGCCCCAGAAGCTCACCGTTGAACCGAGGTTGAGGTTCACGCGGTCGCCGATGACAAACGCCGTCGTACAAGCGTCGCCGATGCCGTCGTTGTTGGAATCGCGCTGGTCGGGATTCTTTACGAGACGGCAATTGTCGTTCGTGTCATGCACTCCGTCATTGTCGTCGTCAGGATCGCACACATCGCCAATACCGTCACCGTCAAAGTCAGACTGCGTCGGATTAGCCGTGAGCGGGCAATTGTCCACCGTGTCCGGCACGCCGTCGTTATCGTCGTCAGGATCACAGACGTCGCCCTGCGCGTCGCCGTCGGTGTTCGCCTGATCTGGATTCGGCGTGAGCGGGCAGTTGTCCGCCGTGTCCGGCACACCGTCGTTATCGTCGTCAGGATCACAGACGTCGCCCTGCGCGTCGCCGTCGTTATTCGCCTGATCAGGGTTCGGAGCGAGCGGACAATTGTCTACGCCGTCAAGGACACCGTCATTGTCGTCGTCCGGATCGCAGGCGTCACCCAGACTGTCGCCGTCGGCGTTCGCCTGGTTGGCGTTCGGTTTGAGCGGGCAGTTGTCGCTTGCGTCGAGTACCCCATCGCCGTCGTCGTCCGCGTCACAGACATCGCCCTGGCCGTCGTTGTCGGTATCCAGTTGGTTTGGATTTACTGCTAACGGACAGTTGTCGGCAGTATCGGCTACGCCATCGCCGTCGTCGTCAGTATCGCACGCATCGCCCTGGCCGTCACTGTCGGTGTCGGTCTGAGCGGAATTCGATGCGAGCGGACAATTATCGGCCGAGTCTGTAAAGCCGTCGTTATCGTCATCCGTATCACATGCATCGCCTTGGCCGTCACCATCGGTGTCGGTCTGGGTGGGATTGGCAGTTAACGGACAGTTGTCCGCCGAGTCGTTCACACCGTCGTTGTCATCGTCGGAGTCGCAGGCGTCGCCGATGCCGTCAGCGTCGCTGTCGAGCTGATCGGTATTGGCGGTAAGCGGGCAGTTGTCTGTCACATCATCGATGGTGTCGTCATCGTCATCGAGGTCGCACGCGTCGCCGATGCCATCGCCGTCGGTGTCGAGTTGATCGGTATTCGCTGTCAGCGGGCAGTTGTCAGACGAGTCCTCGATGGTGTCGTTGTCGTCATCGAGGTCGCACGCGTCGCCGATGCCGTCGCCGTCCAGGTCGGATTGTTCATCGTTGTGGACCGTCGGACAGTTGTCGACGCCATCGAGGATACCGTCGTCGTCGTCGTCCATATCGCAAACGTCGCCGATGCCGTCACCCTCGTTGTCGGCCTGGTCGGGATTGGGCGTGAGCGGGCAATTGTCCGTCTCGTCCTCAACACCGTCGCCGTCATCGTCTGCGTCACAAGCATCACCTACGCCGTCGCTGTCGGTATCGAGCTGGTCGGCATTTGCAGTTATTGGACAATTGTCTGCTAAGTCGACGTGGCCATCGTTGTCGTCGTCAGCGTCGCAAACGTCACCCTCGCCGTCTCCGTCGAGATCTGTCTGATCGGTGTTTGGCGTGAGCGGGCAGTTGTCCTCGCTGTCTGAGACGCCGTCGTTATCGTCGTCTTCGTCACAGGCGTCACCTTCACCGTCGCTATCGGAATCAAGCTGGTTCGGATTGGCTGTCATTGGACAGTTGTCAGCGGTATCCGGAGCGCCGTCGTTATCGTCATCCGCGTCGCAGACGTCGCCGAGGCCGTCAGCATCGTTGTCGAGCTGATCGGGATTTGGCGTGAATTGGCAATCATCGGTTGTGTCAGGGACGCCGTCGTTGTCGTCGTCCGGGTCGCAGGCATCACCGATGTCATCGCCGTCGCTGTCCGTCTGGTCGGGATTGGTTGTCAGCGGGCAATTATCATCCACGTCCGGAATGCCGTCCGCGTCACTGTCGAGGCACGTCGGCGGTGCAGGTAATGAATTCGGGTCGCCCTCGTTGCCCTCATAGGCGCCGATGTCAGTGCCGTCGTCGGTATTGAGGGCGGAAGGATCGTCATGCGGCCTTGCAATGCCACGCTGGTCAGTTTGGTCAGCAAGTCCATTGTACGTTCCGCGACCGATCGCGGGCGAGCCGAGTATCAAAGCGTGAGTCAGCGTGGGCCCACCGTTGTCGGCGAGCACGCTCAGGCCGGGCTCGGTGACGCCAACCTGGTTGTTGTTTACGCCGTCAATAAGGCCGCCTGAGCTGCCCGTGCCTAACAGATTGTGCGAACTCGCGGGGTTGACCGTACCGACTATGCCGGTTTCGGCGCCGTAGTTAGCAGCAACTATCGTGTTGGTCATCATTGGATCGCCCCAGACGGCGCCGCCGGGAAGATTAGAGGCGGCATTGCCGGCGATAGTCACATTAGTCAGCGTGAACATCGAGCTGTCACTATAAATGCCGCTGCCCGAGGCGCTTGAGCCGATCGCACAGTTCCCGCTGATCGTGGTGTTGGCCAGCGTGAGCGTGCCGGGGCCGCCCAGCAGCCCCGAATTGAAAATGCCGCCGCCCAGCACGCTGCTCGAACCATATGCAGAGTTGCCGCTGACGGTGCTCTTTGCGATCGTAAGCGTGCCGTAATTTGCGATGCCTGCACCGCCGACCTGTGAACCGTTGACCGAATTTCCGGCAACCGCAACCTTGAGCAGCGACAGGTTTGAGCCGGGACTGTTATAGATCCCAGCGCCGAGAGCGAACGGATCGTTCAAGCTGCCGCCGGTAAATGTGAGGCCCTCGACGTGGACGGTGATGCCTTGGGCGATGAATAGGACACGGCTGGAGGCGCCACCGCTCACAACGAGTATGTCAGCACCAGGGCCGAGGACCGTCAGGTCCTTGTCGATGACGAGTTCCCCGCTGGTCAGCGTGATCGTTCCGATCACGTCAGGCTCGAAGCAGATCGTGTCGCCAGGAGCCGCATCCGCTATCGTCTGGCGAAGAGAGCCCGGCCCGGCATCGTTGTTATTGCTGACGCACGCCAGTGGTGTCGGTGTAGGCGTAGGCGTCGGATCCGGCGGTGTCGGGGTCGGTGTTACGCCGGGCGTTGGCGTGGGCGTCGGTGTCGGCGTAGGAGTCGGGCTGGCCGGCGGCGGCGTTGGGGTCGGCGTCGGTGCCACGTCGTCGTTGTTGATAGTGGAGGAGGCGTTATTGACCGTCTCGACCACAGGGCTACTGATCGTTACCCTGAAACTTTCGTTCAGTTCTACCTGCGTGTCGCCTTGGACATTAACCGTGATAGTCGACGAGGAACTTCCCGCCGGGATCGTCGCTGAACCCGACGGATATGTTCCGCCGACAAAATCGCTGCCCGAGGCCGGGTTAGTCGTGCCTCCGCTCACGGACCATGTATAGGCAACCGA
>CAZWSK010000167.1:0-5477 GCA_964636445.1 uncultured Chloracidobacterium sp. | reverse complement strand
GTTCGTCCGGAGCGAAGGTATTTTTGACCAGTACCGGAATACCCTTCGCCATCACCGGATGGATGGTCGGGGGATAGATCACCCTTGCCCCGAAGTGCGACAGCTCCATGGCCTCACGATAGGTGATGTGCGAGATCTGCCGCACGTTGCGCACCAGACGCGGGTCGGCACTCATCATGCCGTTGACGTCGGTCCAGATCTCAAGGACACCGGCGCCGACAGCGGCAGCAATTATCGCCCCTGTATAATCTGATCCGCCGCGGCCAAGCGTGGTTGTGTGGCCGGCCGCGTCAGAAGCGATGAATCCGGGGAATACGTGGATCTCAGACGTAGAACTCTCGAAGTATTCGCAAATGCGCCGGTTGGTCTCAGAAAAGTCGACAGCCGCGGCACCGTGGTCGGAATTGGTGCGGATAAGCAACCGGCTGTCCTGCCACTCGTTATCGATGCCGTACTCGGCCAGCTTGCCCGCAACTATTTTGGTCGAGACAAGTTCGCCAAAGCTGAGAATACGGTCGAGCGTCTTTGGCGTCAGTTCGTGCGTCAGCCGCACGCCCTCGCACAACCTTTCAAGCTCAGAGATGGAAGCGTCGACAAAGTCGGTGACAGGATGCCTTTTCCCTTCTTCGAATAACGCTTCGATCGCGTCGAGATGCCGATCGCTGATGCGGTTTATCACCTCAAAATAGCCGTCGTCACCTCGCTCGGCCGCGCGCCCCGCGGCGATCAGATCGTCGGTCGTACCCTGCATAGCAGAAAGGACGACGGCACAAGGCGCGCTCGCGCGAACGATCTCGATGACCCGTACTATTGCGTCGGCGGAGCCTACTGACGAGCCGCCGAATTTGAGCACTTTCATATCTTGCTCAACAGAATCTCTCTTACCTGTGCGTAGTCGTTCCCGACCTCTATGCTCTGTTTGGTTTTTGACAACAGATGCTGCACTGACGCCGGAATGTCAACCGGCTTGCCGATTATCTCATTTACCGAATCGAATTTCGCCGCATGAGCTGTTTCGAGAAAGAATCCTCTTTCGTCCGGATGCTCGGCGAGGTAATGTGCCAGACATCTATACCCCACCGCACCGTGGGGATCGAGGGCGTAGCCATTCTCAGCAAGGAGGCTGCTTATAGCATCGGCTGTTTGCTCGTCGCTGACACTCTCAGCTGACAAGGCGTGTCTTAAGCGACCAATGTCCCCGTTGAACAACTCCATGATCCGGACGAAATTGCTCGGGCTGCCGACGTCCATCGCGTTTGAGAGAGTGGCGACGGACGGCATTGGTTCGTATCTGTCAGTTTGCAGAAACCTCGGCACCACATCGTTTGCGTTGCACGCAGCGATGAAATGTCTAACCGGCAGCCCGCGAACATGAGCAAGCATTCCAGCCGCAAGATTGCCAAAATTGCCGCTCGGGACCGAGATGACCGGCGGCGGGCCGTCCCATTGTTTTAGGGCGAAAAAGTAATAGAACTGCTGCGGCAACCAGCGGGCGACGTTGATGGAATTAGCGCTTGTTAAGCGTGCCCTCGACGTTATATCGTCGTCCGCCAGTGCCTGCTTTGCGATCGCCTGGCAATCGTCAAAGGTGCCGTCGAGTTCAAGCGCAGTGACGTTGCCGCCCAGCGTTGTCAGCTGCAGCTCCTGCAGGCGAGAGACGCGGCCCTTTGGATAAAGGATGACGACGTCAACGCCTTCGACGCCGTGAAATCCCGCCGCGACAGCGCCGCCGGTGTCGCCGGACGTGGCGACAAGCACAACGGTCTTTTTATCGGCCTCGCTCGAAAAATAACCGAGAACACGGCTCATGAACCGCGCGCCGACATCTTTGAACGCAAGGGTCGGGCCGTGAAATAGTTCAAGAGCCGATATTCGTTCAGTGATAGGTACCAGCGGGATCTCGAAATCAACGGTTTCCTCGCAGATGCGCGCGAGTGCCGTGCTGTCGATCTCGCCGCTAATGAACGGCCGGATCACCTCTAATGCGATCTCAGCATTCGTCAGCTCTCCGAGTTGATCGAAAAATCCACCCGCAAGGGGTGAAATGTCATCCGGAAAGTAGAGGCCCTTATCGGCAGGCTGGCCCAACAGCACGGCCTCGCGAAAGCTGACCGTGCCTGAGTTTCGGTTTGTGCTAAAGTATCGCATCGACGGCGGCGGGATACGTGAAAGTCTAAATAATATAACGTCCCCGCTGCATTGGCGAAAACTATGGACCAGGTAACAGTTGTATCACCGGCTACGGTCTCGAACGTCGTGTGCGGTTTCGATTGTCTCGGCTTTGCCCTGCACGAGCCGTGCGACGAGATGACTTTGCGAAAGGTAGACGGCGGCGGCATTCGGATCCTGCACAACGATGATTTTGGATTGCCGACCGAGCCTGAGAAAAACGTCGCAGGAGTCGCCCTTCAGGCATTCGCTGATGCGGCCTCGGTCGCCCACGGTTATGAACTGGAGATAACAAAAAGGATCAAACCCGGCAGCGGCATCGGCTCTAGCGCGGCAAGCGCGTGCGGAGCAGTAGTGGCGGCTAACCTGCTTGCCGGCGAACCTGTCTCTCAAGCGGAATTGATCGAGCTGGCCATGGCAGGTGAGCTGATCGCGTCGGGCTCGCGTCACGCGGATAACCTGGCTCCGTGCATTTTTGGCGGTTTTACGCTGGTGCGTTCCACTGAACCCTTGGATATCGTCTCCCTCGAACATCCGGAATTGTTCGCCACCGTGGTCCACCCACAGATCGAGATCAAGACAGCGGATGCACGCGCTTTGCTGCCGAAAGAAGTGAGCCTCTCGGATGCTGTGCTCAACTGGAGCAACCTGGGCGCCTTTGTGGCCGGGCTGCAGAAAGGCGACTACGGGCTTATGTCGCGATCGATGGTGGACGAGATCGTCGAGCCCGCACGAAGTTCATTGATACCCCACTTTGCCGAGGTAAAGGCGAACTGCATCGGCGCCGGCGCTTTGGGCGGCGGCATCTCAGGCTCCGGGCCGTCGATGTTCATGCTTAGTACAGACCGTCCGGCGGCGGAACGCGTGGCGGACGCGATGCGCGAGATCTACGGTGCGACCGAGATCCCATTCAACATCTACGTTTCGACGGTTAGCCCTCACGGCGTGCGACAGGCGTCTTGAAATCGCGCCCCGCAAACCTGTTAGAATAGAGCCAAATGCTGACGCGGGAGCTCGAAGAAACACTCAATTCGGCCGTAAAAGAGGCGGTCGCGAACAAGCATGAGTATGTAACGCTCGAGCATCTGCTGTTCGCGTTGCTCCGGGATGATTCTGCGCACGAGGTGCTTCATCAATGCGGCGCAAATATCGAAGAGCTCGGCCGGGCCCTGCAGGAATACTTCGACAACGTCCTCGAAAAAATGCCGTCCGACGTGACGACGCTGCCTGAGCTTACCAGCACCTTTCAATCAACGATCAACTACGCCGTGCTTCAGGCCGAGGGCAGCGGGCAGGCGAGGGTCGACGGCGGCAATATTCTTGCCGCTCTTTATCAGGCAGAACAGTCTTACGCGGTCTATTTACTGTTGCAACAGGGCATCACACGGCTGGATATCCTAAATTACCTCGCCCACGGCATCTCTAAGATCGACTCGGACGACGAAGATCCATTTCCGTTTCCCGACGATATGGACTTCGACGAGGACGGGCCGTCGCCGAATGAACGCCGGAAGCCGCTTGAGAGCTTCACCGTTGAGCTGGTCGCACGAGCAGCGGCCGGCGAGATCGACCCTATCGTAGGGCGTCAGACCGAGATCGAGAGGACCATTCAGGTGCTCTGTCGCCGCAAGAAGAACAATCCGCTCTACGTCGGCGAGCCCGGCGTCGGTAAGACGGCACTGGCTGAGGGACTGGCACTGAAGATCAGCGAAGGGAATGTCCCGGAGGTGCTGAAAGACGCCAAGGTCTTTGCCCTCGATATGGGTGCGGTCCTGGCCGGAACTCGTTATCGCGGCGATTTTGAACAACGGTTCAAGGCCATCATTAACGAACTGAAGCAGCAGGAGAACGCCATCCTGTTTATCGACGAGATCCATACGATCGTCGGTGCGGGTGCGGTTTCGGGCGGTTCGATGGATGCGTCGAATATTTTGAAACCTGCACTCGCGGCGGGCGAGTTGCGGTGTATCGGCTCGACGACGCATGCGGAGTACAAGGCCGCGTTTGACCGTGACCGTGCGTTGGCGCGACGTTTTCAGCGGATCGATATTAATGAGCCGTCGGTCGACGAGACTTTCCAGATCCTCAAGGGGCTCAAGAAATTTTACGAGGAGCACCACGGCGTAAAGTACGGCAACGATGCGCTGCGTACGGCGTCAGAACTCGCCGGAAAGTACATCAATGACCGGTTCCTGCCTGATAAAGCCATCGACGTCATCGACGAGGTCGGAGCTTCGATCAAGCTTCTGCCCGAGAGCCGCCGGCCGAAAAAGGTCTCGGTCCAGATGGTCGAAAACACCATCGCCCGAATGGCGAAGGTCCCGCCGAAGACCGTCGTCGCGAACGAAAAGGACCGCCTTAGATCGCTGCGTGAGGACATCAAAAAATTCATCTTTGGCCAGGATGAGGCCATCGACGCTATTGTTGACGCGATACAGATCTCGCGTGCGGGATTGGGCCACGAAACGAAGCCTGTGGGCTCGTTCCTGTTCTCGGGGCCGACGGGCGTCGGTAAGACCGAGGTTTCAAAACAGCTCGCCGAACAGCTCGGGATCGAATTCATTCGCTTCGATATGAGCGAATATGCCGAGCCGCACACGGTGTCGCGGCTGATCGGTGCGCCGCCGGGATATGTCGGCTTTGACCAGGGCGGGCTGTTGACCGAGGCCATCATGCGGACGCCGCACGCGGTGCTGGTGCTGGACGAGATCGAAAAGGCCCATCCGAACCTGTTCAATCTTCTCCTGCAGGTAATGGATTCGGCGACGCTGACCGACAACAACGGCAAGAAGGCCGATTTTCGCAACGTTATTTTGATAATGACGACCAACGCCGGTGCCCGCGAGTTATCGAGCGGAGGTGTCGGATTTCGCAACGCGGCCGAGACCAAGGGCAGCGCAAAGGGCGCGATCGAGCGGACGTTCACGCCGGAGTTTCGCAACCGGCTCGACGCGTGGGTCGCGTTCAAGCCGCTCGACGTCAGTGTGATCAAGTCGATCGTCGACAAGTTCATCAACGAGCTGAACGGCCAGCTGTCGGAGAAACGTGTCCTCGTTTCGCTGACCGAGCCGGCGCGCGAGTGGCTCGCGGCGAAGGGCTTTGACGCACGCTATGGTGCCCGGCCGATGTCGCGGCTGATCCATGACAAGATCAAACAGCCGCTCGCCAACGAGATCCTATTCGGCAAACTCGCCGACGGCGGCAGCGTCGAGGTCGATGAGAAGGACGGCGAGCTGACCCTCGAATTTTAAATTTTTGGGGGAGAATTTTACTGCCTGTGGAAAAAATGTGAAACGTTTCACATTTTG
>CAZWSK010000166.1:0-5486 GCA_964636445.1 uncultured Chloracidobacterium sp. | reverse complement strand
TTTCTCGATCGAATTCGATTCCTCAGCGTCCAGGTTAACCTCGTTTGTCATTTACGGTACGTCTATTTCCTTGCAAGTAGCTTTGTTTCTAATATTTACCATCACATCACAAGCCCGACGAACTGACCTGTCTTCTTTGCTGTATGCTATCCCAGAAGCGGACGCAAGAGCGGAGAAAACACATCGTTTCGTTTCCCGGCTGATCGCTCGCGGTGGTAAAACTAAAATTTACGCGCCACAGCCGTGACTGTCAAGGCAAACTGCCTCGAAAATCCTTTATTAATCAAGGTTTGACTGACACGGCGGACAGCTGTGACACAACAGAAAAGCGCCCGGTAAGGGCGCTTTCCGATACGGTCGATACATCCCAACTACCCCCGCTCGATGACCTCGGTGATGGCGGCGACGCCGCTGTTCTTTTCCATCTCTTCGCGAGACGAAGTGGTCGTATTTTGAATGCCAGCGAGGCGTAATCTGAACTCGTCCGGGTTGGTCGAGCCGCGCAGGGCTTCGTCGAGGGTGATAAGGCCAGATTGGTAGAGATAAAACAGAGATTGGTCGAAGGTCTGCATCCCGTACTGCGACGTACCGGCGGCGATCGCGTCGCGGATGGCGGGCGTCTTGTCTTCATGGAGAATATAATCACGGATCAACGGTGTTGAAACCAGTATCTCAACTGCCGGTATTCGCGAGTTGCCCTTTGCTGACTTCATCAGCCGTTGTGACACTACTGCCTTTAATAGTCCGGCTAGCTGTAGTCGTATTGATTTCTGTTGATATGGCGGAAATGCGCTGATGATGCGTGTTAATGTTTCCGGCGCATCTAACGTATGTAGTGTCGACAGTACGAGGTGTCCGGTCTCGGCGGCGACGAGCGCGGTCTCGATGGTCTCGAGATCGCGCATCTCACCGACGAGGATCACGTCAGGATCCTGGCGAAGAGACCCGCGAAGAGCCTCGGCAAAACTCCTGGTATCAACGTCTACTTCACGCTGGGTGATGAACGACTTTTTATCCTTATGAAGAAATTCGATCGGGTCCTCGATCGTGACGATGTGGCAATTGCGGGCCTCGTTGATGTGATCGACGATCGCCGAGAGCGTCGTCGATTTACCGGAGCCCGTCGTGCCGGTCACGAGGATCAGGCCGCGGTTCTCGTCGGCTATCTTCGAGAGGATCGGCGGCATGCCGAGCTCGGAGAAATTCTTGACCGTGTCTGAGATCACGCGGGCGACGATGCCGATGGAGTTTCGCTGCTGGAAGATGTTGACGCGAAAGCGCCCGAGGCCTGTCACGCCGTAGCCGATATCGACCTCGTAAGCTTCTTTGAAATGCTGCTTCTGCCGGTTGGACATCATCGAGAACGCCATCTCGAGCGTCTCGTCCTGCGACAGCTTGCTTACGCCGGAAAGTGGTTTTAATTCGCCGGTGACGCGGATAACAGGGAATGAGCCGGCCCGCAAATGCAGGTCAGACGCGCCAAAGCTCATCGCCATTCGTAGGAGATCATCGATCCGTGTAGCCATAACTGTTGTAACGACGGGGACTTAGCTGCGACAGGAAAGCGTGCGGCGGGAACAGCCCGCACACCGTGCAGCAGAACTGCCTGGATACAAGTTTAGCGGTTGTTAAACGGTAAGGTCAATGATTTTTATCTACACGAATCCATCTATTTCGAAAAAAAAGGCCCGGCGTGTTAGGCCGGGCCGTGTCGGTCAAAACTGGAATCGAGGTGTATATACCGCGCTCCTTGGGATGTCGCCGAAGGCGCCCCAGTCGATGGCGTGGACCGCGCCACCGCCGCTGTCCTTGTTGTACCAGGTCCATCTGGCCCCGTTCGCCCGGATGACTGCGAAGTCAACTTTGCGGTCGTTGTCGTAGTCAGCGGGCTGCGGCATGTCAGCGGTCCTTCCAAAGACCTCCGTAAAGAAATTGCCGGGAGTGTTTCCGACCGTGGCTGTGGTGCTTTTCGAGTAATACCACGTACCATCGCGAAAGACGCCCAGGTCTGTCTTCCCATCACCGTCGTAATCAGCCGGTGTTAGGATATCCGTTGACAGTCCGAAAGGAACTCCGAGTCCGCACGTCGGTGTGGTCGTCGGACAGCCGAGGACAAAATCGCCGCCGAAGTTACTCTGCAACACAAACCAACGCCGCTGGCTGCCTTCGTTTCGCACGATCGCAAGGTCAGCCAAAAGGTCGCCGTCAAAATCAGCGCCGATCGGCGTGTCCCCGGATGATCCCCAGTCGACCGCCCGCAAAGCTCCAGAAGCGGACTGGAGAATGTACCACCGGCCTTCGTTAGGCCGATACACGGAGATATCTGCTTTTCCGTCGCCGTCATAGTCCGCGGCTACGGGGGTATCGGTGTTGAATCCAAAGGGAGTCGGATTGAAGTCAAAAGCCGGGGTCGTCGGGTTGTTACCGATATAAAAAGTGTTATTGCTCGGCCTGACGATCGCGTGATCGGAACGGTTGTTGCCGTTGAAATCGCCGATCAGCGGAATGTCGCCGCTCGCGCCGAACTGGGTCGACGTGAAAACACCAGCCTGCGTGATGCTATACCAGTAGCCGTTACTTGGCCGAAAGACCCCGATGTCCGCGGCTCCGTCGCCGGAGAAATCGAGTCCCTCCTGCCGGCACGAGGTGTTGTAGGTCGTGGTTATCGTGTAATTGGCACAGCCGCCATTGGCAACGACCTCATGCACAACCACCTGAAAACTTGCGCCCGAGGCGACCGGGAAACTTAGCGAGCCCGCGCCGATCGTGCTAAAGCCCGGTTTTCCTATCAGGTTTGACATGACGTTCGCCGGGTTAAATGTCGTGTACGCGTTTATCTGCGTACTGTTATTCGCCGTACCGCCGCAGCCGGTTGCGTCAAGCCGCACCTTGACGCATGCATTAGATCCTGTCGGGTTGGTAAAAGAATGGACATCATAGTGATAAGTGCCCGCGACCGGGGCCTGAGTCGGCACGCCCCCCGTGCAGGTTGACGGCAGGCCGTCCCGGAAAACGCGGCCGGTTTGCGTCAGGTCGGCGGCAGTGATCGAACCGACCCGCACGTCGGCCGCTCCCGACCTCTCGCATTCCAGTCCCCACGTCGGCGGCGTTGAGGTAACAATAAGCGTAAGCGCAGCGAGACAAGCCGCTCCGAAATTGGGTCGTCGAATCATCATGGAATCCTCCTAGTAGTTCCGGGCCGTTGATCTGAATAAGAGCTTGCATGCCCTTACGGTTAAGTTGTACAGCTAATGAATCAAAAATACGCCTGATACGCGGTATTTACAAGCAAAAATCTGCGAACGGCGCGACGGGGAGGCGAGAGCGAACATTTTTCTCAAGCTGTCGACTAAAGCGGCCTAACGGCGTAAAATCGTCCTTTCATGTCTAAGGCCGGAAAGATATTGGCTGTCGAGCCGCCGTTTGCGATCCCGGGCGGCGAGGTGGCCGTGGCGTGTGAGGGGTTCAGGGCTGAGTATGGGTCGGGGCACAGGGTAATGGTCGGGGAGGCCGAATGCTCTGTTACGGCGGCTTCGGCCGGGCGCGTGCTGGCACGCATTCCCGAGGTTGCGGGGGAAGGGCTGTCGCGAATTCACCTGGAATTGGACGGAGCGAACAGCGAGTTATTTCCCATCACCACCGGCAAGCTGCTGACCGACGGGATGCACATCGTGGCGAATCCGGCGGTCGATCCGGCGGACGACGCGCTGATATTGACGCGGTCGGGGTCGCGGGGGCAGCATTTGCCGGCGACGCTGTTTCGGCTGGAGCCGGACGGTTATCTCGATGAGATGCCCGAAGCGATATTGAATCCGACGGGCATCGCGTTTGGCCGGGACGGGATGATGTATGTCACGAATCGCGCTCAGGGCGAGGTTTACGCTGTCGGGCGCGACGGCGGGGCATCGGTGTTTGCTACGGGGCTGGGCATCGCGACGGGGATCGCCTTCGACGCCGAGGGCGTGATGTACGTTGGCGACCGAATGGGTGTGATCTGGCGTGTTCACGACGTTGGCGCCACCGAGCCGTTTGCGTCGCTCGACGCGTCGGTCGCGGCATATCATCTTGCGTTCGGGCTAGACGGCCGGTTGTACGTCACGGCCCCCAGCCTCGCAAGCCAAGACGCCATCTATGCTATCGACAAGCAGGGGCGCGTGACGGAATTCTTCCGCGGGTTCGGGCGGCCGCAAGGCCTGGCCTTTGACCGCTCCGGCAACCTCTACGCGGCCGCCTGCTACCAGGGCCGCCACGGCATCGTTCGCATCACGCCTGACGGCAAAACCTGCGAGCACTTCGTCGCCGGCGATAACGTCGTCGGCCTTTGCTTCACCCGCCAGGGCGAAATGATCGTAGCCACGGCAGACAGCGTTTATTCGCTGCCGTGCGGGATCAGCGGGACGCTGTTGGAAGGATGAAGGATGAAGGATGAAGGATGAAGGATGAATAAGAGACATCCCCTTCGTTAGACTCTTCGATATCCGCAGAACCTCCCAACCTACGAGACCCCTTCTTCTTAAAAAAAGTACGCATTTTACGCATTCTATGCAGTTTTACGCAATCCTGCATTTACATGCCGTCCTGAGTATGCAACATTAGGCGATCGTTGGCGGGATATTACAATTCCCGGCACGTGCATACATTATGAAAGGATTGCAAAAGGTTGATCAGCGGGCTGTAAATGCGGCCCGCGAGCTTTATTTGGAATATGGAGGAAGGCAGCACGACCGCATCGTCGAAGAGATGCGAGCCAGAGGCTTTTCGTTTTACAGGTCGCTGCTCTATACGAGTAAATCTGACGTTGGCATCTCACCCGGCTGGCCGGAACGGTTCGGGTGGATAGAGATGCTGACGCCGGAGCAGCAAAAGCGGCTTAGGAAGAAAAACGCGGGGCGTCATTATTTTGAGCACTGGCTGCGCACCGATTTTCCTGAATGGCGCTGGTCGTGGGACTACCAGCGATACATCTACCGCCACCTCGACAAGATAACAAAGGGCCGTTCGAAGCGGCTGATGATATTCCTGCCGCCGCGGCACGGGAAGAGCGAGATGGTCACCGTTCGCTATACCGCATGGCGCCTGATGCGCGACGCGGGATTGAATGTCATTTTGGGGAGCTATAACCAGAGACTGGCGGATAGGTTTTCGAGGAAGGTGAAGAGGATCGTTCAAGACGGCGAAAGGCGGCGACAAACAGAGCGGGACGCCAGAAGCTCCCCTCCTTACGAAGGAGGGGTGGCAGTCCCGACGCCTTTTGTCGGGGCTGACGGGGTGGTTCTCTCGTCAAATGGTGTCCATCAACCAGTGCATAACTCAGCAAAGAACCACCCCGTCGCCGAAGCGGCGACACCCCTCCTTCGTAAGGAGGGGAGCCTTAAGAGGCTCAACTCCGCGAGTGAGTGGGAGACCTCCACTGGCGGTGTGGTTCGATCCGTCGGCGTCGGGGCGGGCATCGCTGGGTTCGGTGCGGGGCTGGTCGTGATCGACGA
>CAZWSK010000165.1:272-5555 GCA_964636445.1 uncultured Chloracidobacterium sp. | reverse complement strand
GCTGGGGCCTCGAATTCCTGCCATCGACCGCAGCTAACGCGTCGATCTCGGGACGCGTGCTCACCGCAGGAGGCAACGGTATCCGCAATGCGGAGGTCGTGATCTCAGGCGGCACGCTGACGGAGCCGATGAGGGTCCAGACGGGCTCGTTCGGATACTACAGCTTCGATGGACTGCAGACGGGCCAGACCTACATGATCACGGTCAACTCGAGGCGGTATCTGTTCACGACCCCGACGCGTGTTGTCAGCTTGACTGACAACATCTCGGACCTCGACTTCATCGCTGTCGATACGGGAGCCACGAACGACTAATAACGCTCCGCTTAGGCGGACATGATCAAAGGGCGAGGCTCACGGGCCTCGCCCTTTTTTCTGTTGAGCACATACACCGCCGTCTCCTCCTCCGCGGGCGCAGTCACCGGCCGACGCCCGCCGACACCGATGCAAAACCGACCGTCGCCGACACGGCCGGCTGCGGCCGGACGACGCCGGCCGAGCGGTGTTGTTCGTCGTCGGCAACTATTGTCGGTTATACTCGTATCAAACCCTGAACATCTTATATATCAAGGAGTCTTTGAAGTTATGTTGAAAAGAAGTTTGGCGCTGATCGTCTTGTCAGCTTTTGCGGCGGCGGTGCCGGCCAGCGGGCAGAAGTGGGAATACCCGGAGGCGCGTAGGGCCGATCAGATCGATGATTTTCACGGTGTTAAGGTCGCCGACCCGTATCGATGGATGGAAGATACGGAGTCGCCTGAGACCCGCGCGTGGATCGAGGCCCAGAACAAGATCACATTTGATTACCTCGGAAGCATCCCGCAGCGTGCGGCGATCAAGGACCGGCTGACCGAGCTGTGGAATTACGAGCGTTACTCGGCCCCGTTCAAGGTGGCCGACGGGTTCTACGTCTATTCGAAGAACGACGGTTTGCAGAATCAATCGGTCCTTTACAAAGCAAAATCGGTCGACGATCCAGGAACGGTCTTCTTCGACCCGAACAAGCTGACAAAGGACGGAACGGCGGCGCTTGGGTCTTCGCAGTTCACGGACGACGGCAAGATCTGGGCGTACAGCGTGGCGGTCGCGGGTTCTGACCGGCAGGAGTGGAAGTTCATGGAAACTGCGACCGGCGACCTGCTTTCCGACACGCTCGCGCCGAATCGTTACGGCAGCTTCTCGTGGCTCAAGGACAAGTCAGGCTTCTATTATGGATCGTACGCTCCGGTCGAAAAGGGCCAGGAGTTGAAGGCGACGACGTATTACCAGAAGATCTATTTTCACAAAATGGGAACGCCGCAGTCCGAGGACTATGTCGTGTATGAGCGGCCCGACAACAAGGAATATTTTAGCGGTGCGCGCGTGAGCGAGGACGGCAACTGGCTGATCATCACGGTCGGCAAGGGAACCGAGCGCATGAACATGGTCTATTTCAAGAATCTGACCATGGAAAAGGCTCCGATAATGCCGCTCGTCGAAAACCTGAACAACAGCTGGGATTTTATCGGCAACGATGGATCGGTGTTCTATTTTGAGACCGACAAGGACGCCTCGCGCGGCAAGGTCGTGAAGGTGGACGCTCTGGCGCCGCAGAAGGGCTGGACGGACGTCATACCGGAGTCTGCAGCGACGCTCAGCAGCGTGTCATTCCTTAATAACCAGTTCGTTCTGAACTATATGAAGGACGCTGCGACCGAGATCAAGATCTATGAGACGAACGGTAAGTTCGTTCGCGACGTCAAGCTTCCGGGCATCGGCTCGGCGGGCGGGTTCAACGGTAAACGCGAGGACAGCGAGACCTTTTACAGCTTTTCGAGCTTTAACGCTCCGCCCACGATCTATCGCTACGATATGAAGTCGGGCAAGTCGAAGCTGTTTCGGGAGTCAAAGGTCAAATTCGACCCGTCGCAGTTTGAGGTCAAGCAGGTCTTCTACACCTCAAAGGACGGCACGAAGGTGCCGATGTTCCTGACGTACAAAAAGGGATTGAAGCTGAACGGTGAGAATCCGACGCTACTGTATGGTTACGGCGGATTCAATATTCCGATGACGCCGAGCTTTTCGGCGGCGCGTATCGCCTGGCTCGAGATGGGCGGAATTTACGCATCGGCTAATATCCGCGGCGGCAGCGAGTACGGTAAAGATTGGTGGAAGGGCGGCTCGCGGCTCAATAAGCAGAACGTATTCGACGATTTTGCTTATGCAGGCAAGTGGCTGATCGAGAACAAGTACACCTCGACGCCGAAGCTCGCTATTCAGGGCGGCTCGAATGGCGGCCTGCTTGTCGGCGCCGTGCTTAATCAAAACCCTGGGTTATTCGGTGCGGCGGTGCCGCAGGTCGGCGTGATGGATATGATCCGCTTCGATAAGTTCACGATCGGCTGGGCCTGGCGCTCAGATTATGGCGATCCCACGGACAAGGCGGATTTCGACGTGATGTACGCCTATTCGCCGTACCATCAGGCGAAGCCCGGGACGAAATATCCGCCGGTGCTGGTGACGACCGCCGATCATGACGACCGCGTGTTCCCGGCTCACAGCTTTAAATACACTGCGGCGATGCAGCACGCCCAGGCCGGCGACGCACCGGTGCTGATCCGTATCCAGACCAAAGGCGGCCACGGCGCAGGATTGCCGACGACGCTCGCCATCGAGCAGCAGGCCGATATTTACGCGTTCCTGGTGAAGAGCTTGGGGATGAAGTAGGAAAAGGCAACAGCCACGGAGATCACCGAGAGCACGGAGGGGAGATGAATCTCTTCCTCCGTGCTCTCTGTGTGCTCTGTGGCTATTCTTTTGTCGCCCCGGCCTCGTCCTCGTGCGAAAATTCGCTGTGGAGAATGACCGGCGGAGCTTTTTTGCGGAGGCGGATGTTCAGCATTTCGACAAATACTGAGAACGCCATTGCGAAGTAGATGTAGCCCTTCGGGATGTGCTGGTGCAGGCCCTCAGCGATGAGGGTGACACCTATCAGCAGGAGAAACGACAGCGCAAGCATCTTGATGGTCGGGTGGCGTTGGACAAACGCGCCGATGGAGCCGGCAAAGGCCATCATGGCGACGATCGAGACGACGACGGCCGCGATCATGATCCAGATGCCGTTCGGGCCATACTGAGTGCTGATCATGCCGACCGCGGTGATGACGGAATCGAGCGAAAAGACGATATCAAGGAGCGTGATCTGAATGATGACGCTGGTGAAGCCGGCGTAGATCTTTTTGGATCCCTCGCCCTCGGCACCCTCGAGCGAGCCGTGTATCTCGTGCGTGCTCTTTGCGATCAGGAAGAGGCCGCCGATGAGGAGGATGAGGTCACGTCCCGAAACCGATTGATTCCAAATCGTGAATAACGGCTCGACCAGGCCCATGACCCACGTGAGCGAGAACAGCAAAATGATGCGCATGATGAGCGCCATCGAGAGGCCGATGAATCGTGCCTTTTTTTGCTGCTCCTGAGGCAGTTTGCCGGAAAGGATCGAAATGAAAATGACGTTGTCGATGCCGAGCACCAGCTCGAGCACCGAGAGCGTGAGAAAGGCGATCCAAACTTGCGGGTCGGAGAGGAATTCCATAATGTCTGGTGTCTAGTCTTCTTTACAGGGCCGGCCGGCAGCTGTGTCCGCTAGCTCACGGGCCTTTTCGTTCTGTTTGGCCATCGGGTCAACGATGTCTGTCACGCAGGACGACTTTGCGCCGATTTTTGAGACGATGAGGTAGGATTTGCTCTTGCTGGGGTTCTCACCGTCGGCCACAGAGTAACGCGCGATGAGGGCGACGGCCATGCCGCGTTTCATACGCCATTCTATCTTGTCGCCGATGAGGGAAAAGCCGCCAAAGAGGCCCCATTTGATAAGCTCAAACCGCTTTTTTCCCGGCGTGATCACATCGAGAGCCTGACGCAGGTCGCCCTCCATAACGCGCACCTTGTATCCCGCGACACCGCGACATTCGCCCTCATACGTGCCGCCCTCGTCGGGATTCGATTCTATGGTGCGGCACGATTCGGCACGCGTGCTGGTGTAAACGCTAGTGTTCTTTTGAGCGACACCTGCAATCGAGAAAATGAGTATCAAACCGATAGCTAAGAGAATAGGTTTCATGAGCCTCCTTCTGCTCTTGAGCAGCGGCAAGTGCTTACGGCCCCCAAGATGTATATACCGAAGCACTCTCCTTTGATATAATCGGAGTTGCCGCTAAGCGCGAGCATACCGTCACTCCGACAACCAATACAGGATACTTAGTCAAGAGCAAATAAGCTAATAGTTTGAGAGGAGAAACTGCCGTGAAAATTCGTTTCGCAGGTCCCCACGATCTTCTACTTTTCAGATCCCGATCGAAGGTATTAACCATCATCGTGCTGCTGCTATTGTCGCTTTGCGAGGTCAACACGCGCGGCGCCCAACTCGACATTCTTGGCCCCATTGGTAGTGAGCAGTTCGGGCGGCAGGTCGTCGCACTGTCGAACGGCAACATCGTTGTTATAGATCCCTATTATGACCTAGGAGGGGTCGTCGATGTAGGGGCCGCATATCTGTATGAGGGTTCGACGGGAACATTGATCAGTTCAACGACTGGAACTACAGAATATGATCAGGTTGGACTCGGCGGGATAATTGTACTCACAAACGGGAACTATGTAGTAGCGAGTCCGCGCTGGAACAATGGTCAGATATATGTTGCGGGAGCTGTCACCTGGTGCAGCAAAACGATCGGCTGTCCGGCCACTGTCACGCCGACGAATTCGCTTGTCGGCTCGTCGATCGGGGACAGCATCGGATTTAAAAACTCTCCGGGCCTGCCGAATGCGAATATCACTCCGCTCAAGAATGGTGATTATGTGGTGGGAAGCTTTCTTTGGGACAATGGCGAGATCAGGGAGGCTGGGGCTGCGACGTTTGCCTCGGGTGACGGTAGTACCGTGGGACCGGTCTCGGCGACGAATTCCCTCGTTGGGACACGCTCTTCCGACTACGTCGGCACAGGGATCACTGCTCTAACTAACGGAAATTATGTGGTCAGCAGCCCAGGCTGGCAGGATGAAAACTTAACCCCCATTGGTGCGGTCACATTCTGTCGAAGCATAAACCCATGTTACGGTGCGCTAAGCAAGACCATTTCGCTTGTTGGCTCGCATCCTGACGATGGTGTCGGTAGCGTCACTGCACTTCTCAACGGCAACTATGTTGTGGTGAGTGAATTCTGGGATAGCGACGACACGCGCGATGTCGGAGCCGTGTCCTTTGGTGACGGGGAGAACGGATTGGTTGGAATCGTTTCGTCGGAGAATT
>CAZWSK010000165.1:0-209 GCA_964636445.1 uncultured Chloracidobacterium sp. | reverse complement strand
GGACCGCCTAGGCACTGGGGGAGTAACAGTACTATCCAACGGGAATTATGTGGTCAAAAGCCATATATGGGACCACGGAGCGATCGTAGATGCCGGGGCGGTTACATTCGGAGATGGTTCAAAAGGAACATTGGGCCTCTTGTCGCCAGCAAACTCTTTGGTCGGGTCAGCGGTCGAGGATCGGATCGGCCATGGGAGCGGATTCGGGA
>CAZWSK010000164.1:0-5570 GCA_964636445.1 uncultured Chloracidobacterium sp. | reverse complement strand
GTAAAACATGGCATTTCCTTCTCTTCCAAATTCAAATAACTCGACAACACCGCGAGCAGCATCCAAAGCAGCACCTCTTCATCCGTACCGAGCGGATTGTGTTTGATTATCGAATCGCGGTCCTCATCGATGCCGTTTACGATGCGGGCGAATTCGGCCTCGGTGATCCTTGTCACGCCTCTTCCTCGAACATCACATAATGCGACCGCTTCATGCCGACGCCGGCGTAGACTTGCTGGGCGTGAGTGTTATCCGTCTCGACATAAAGGCGAAAGCCGCAAACCTTGCCTTCGTCCTCGGCCCGCTGCTTTACGAACTCGTACATCTTGCGATACAGCCCCTGCCCGCGGACCTCGTGTTTTATGTAAACGCTCTGTATCCACCAGAACCAGCCGTTGCGCCAGTCGCTCCATTCAAACGTCACCATCAGAGCACCGACGACATGATCGCCGTCAGTCGCGACGACGTAAAAGCCCTTGTTGTGGTCGTTAAAAACCGCCTCAACTCCCGGGCCCAAGACGTCGCGATCGAGCCTTTTGCCCTCCGTCTCAACGGCCATTGCGTGGTTAAATTCAACCAACGCATCGATATCATCACGATGTGCCAGCCTTACATTCATTGCCTTATCCTTGACGAACGCCGTGTCGTCCTCTAGCCTTTAATGTTTTGCTATGCGGCTAAGGATACTCTATCACGGCAACTGTTTTGACGGCGTTTCGTCGGCGGCGGTGTTCACCAAATTCTATCGTGCGACGGTCGCGGCAGACGCGGTCGTCGAATACACCCCGACGATGCACCGCGCTGGAAATGCGTTTGACCGAGAGCAGTTTGACGGCGACGAGAACGCGATCGTCGACTTCAAATATTGCCCCGACGAGCGGCTGACGTGGTGGTTCGATCATCACCAGTCGGCGTTCCTTTCGAAGGAAGACGAGCAGCACTTTTTGAATGACACGTCGGGCAAGAAGTTCCTCGACACCGCAAGCAAATCCTGTGCGGAGTTCATCGCCCGCATCGCAAAGGACAAGTTCGGCTGGGAAGACGAGTCGCTCGCCGAGCTCATCGAATGGGCCCACATCATCGACGGTGCGTTGTACGAATCGCCTGCCCAATGCGTCGAGCTGCGCACGCCGGCATTAAAGCTCATGCAGGTGATCGAGGGCGAAAAGGACCCTGAGTTCGTTCACAACATCATCCGCCGCCTGACGGGAGAATCGCTGACCGAAATCGTCGAGAGCGAAGAGATCCAGGCCAAGCTCACGCCGATCCTCGAGCGGCATTGGAACACCGTCAACCTCATCAAGGAACGTGCCGTCTACGACCGCGGCGTCGTGAGTTTTGACCTCACCGATACGGACATCGACGGTTATAACAAGTTCATCCCGTACTACTTCTACCCCGAGACGACCTACAACGTCGCCCTCACGCAGAGCGATTTCCGCACAAAAATTTCCGTCGGTTCCAATCCCTGGTCACCTCGCCCGCGCATCCACAACATCGCCGAGATCTGCGAAAAATACGGCGGCGGCGGCCACGCCGTAGTCGGCGCCGTCTCCCTAAAACGCGACGACCTCGAACTCGGCAAGCAGTATATGGGCGAGATCATTGAGACGTTGCGATTCGCGGATTAGTAAACATCAACGCATCATCTTGATGATGCGTTGATGTTGACGAGACGTTATATCCAGCTTATTATGGTCATATGCGTACCACCCTTACGATAGACGATGATATTGCGGCAAAACTGGAGCGGATCAGGCGCAGCGAGCCCGGCAAGCCCTTTAAGGTAGTCGTTAACGAGGCATTACGGCGAGGGTTGAGCGTAGACGAAACGAAGCCTAAAAAACGGTTTCGTGTCGAGTCGTTCGATCTTGGGCTTCGCGAAGACCTTAATTACGACAATATCGAGGAACTGCTCGACATCGTCGAAGGGCCGAACCGCAAATGATCCTTCCGGACGTCAACATCCTGATCTACGCTTCCGACCGCGGAAGCAAATTCCATGCGGCAGCGATCGAATGGCTTGAAAAAGCGTTTTCTGAGGACGAGGTGTTTTTGACCTGGCACACGATCACGGGGTTTCTTCGGATCCTGACGCACCCAGCTATCTTGAAGAACCCAATGACGATCTCTAAAGCGGTGGACATCGTCGATAGGTGGTTGCAGCTCGACAATGTGCACTTGGTCTCATTGGAGAAGAAGAACTGGAAGGCGTTTTCGAACCTTCTGGTCGAAAGCGGGGCGAACGGAAATCTTGTGATGGATGCTCATTTGGCGGCAATGGCAATGTCGAGCGGAGCACGGCTGGCTACAACTGATCGCGACTTTCGACGCTTTTCCGGTATTCGCCTCATTGACCCTATCAAGTAAATAAACACAAAAAAGGCGGCCGTTAGGCCGCCTTAACTATTTGGAATGTCGATCACGGATCGATCGTCCGCATCAAGCAGTCTCTTCCGCGCGATCATTCAACTTCGAATGCCCATACCCGTACAAGAAATAAAGTACCAGCCCGACGATCATCCAGACGCCGAAGCGGAACCAGTTGGTCCAGCCTAGTTCGGTCATTAGGTACGTGCAGCACATGACGCCGAGCACCGGGATCAGCGAGAGGCGTTTTACAAAACACAGCACGGTCATCACGAGGGTAAAAAGTGCGAAAGCGAAGTACGGAATTCGGTGCATGAAGACCGAACCTGCGGTCTCGATGCCGGCCTTGATATCGTCGGCTGACGGGGAGAGATCTGTGAACAATGTGCGGACCGCGTCACCGTTCAGGTAGATCACGAGGCCCCAGCCGATGATGAAAAGCGCGGGCCCGATGAGCATCGAGTTGATGTAGGGAACGAAACGTTTCTGCCCCGCAAACTCCTTATCCTTGACCAGCACGCCAGCGCAGACGATAGTGAACGCGAAAAGCGTGCCGATGACCGACAGGTCGGTGACCTCGGTGAGGTTCATGAACAGGGCGGGAACGGCGACGACGAAACCTGTGAGAATGGTCGAAAACCACGGTGTGCGAAACCGCGGGTGAATCGAGGAAAAGATCTTCGGCAGAAGCCCGTCGCGGCTCATCGCCATCCACAGCCTCGGCTGGCCCAGCTGGAAGACGAGCAGGACGGTCGCGAGCGCCACCACCGCTGAGACCGCGATGATGCCCGATATCCACGGGATATTCACGCCCTCGGGGCCGAAAACATACGCCAGAGGGTCGCCGACCGCGAGCTGCTTATAGCTGACCATTCCGGTCAGCACGAGTGCGAGTACGACGTACAGCGCCGTGCAGATCACGAGCGAGAGGATCATGCCGCGCGGCAGCGTCTTGTACGGGTCCTTGCATTCCTCGGCCGTGGTCGAGAGCGCGTCAAAGCCGATGTACGCGAAGAATACCGCCGCCACACCGCTCATCACTCCGCCGAATCCGTTCGGCATAAAGGGCGACCAGTTCTCGGTCTTTACAAAGAATGCGCCGAGGACGATGACGAGCAGAATGATCGTGAGCTTTAGGCCGACCATAATGTTCGAGGCGATCTTTGATTCGCGAATGCCCACGTAGACCAGCGCCGTTATAAGCACGACGATGGCAAGCGCGGGCAGGTCGGCTATCAGCGGGAGGCCGCCGACCGTAGGCGCGCCGATCCACGCTTCAAACGCGTCGAGCTGTCCGCACGTTATCGCCGGGTCAGTTGCCGAACAGCCGGCGCGCAGGCTCTCGACCGTCGCACCGCCGCCGCTCATCGCAGACGTTACGTCGTTAAAGCCCATGTATGCGGTGCGATAGTCCATCGTCCAATGCAGTGGTACGTTCAGGCCGTTTGCCGACAGCAGGCTTGTGAAATAATCGCTCCATGAGATGGCGACGGCGATGTTGCCGATGGCGTATTCGACGAGAAGGTCCCAGCCGATGATCCACGCGAGAAGCTCGCCGAACGACGCGTACGAGTACGTGTATGCCGAGCCGGCAATAGGTATCTTTGACGCGAATTCCGCATAGCACAGCGCCGCAAAACCGCACGCGATCGCCGCGAAGATGAACAGCAAGACGACCGCAGGCCCGCCGCGATTCGCCGCGTTGCCCACCATGGCAAAAATTCCGGCACCGATGATCGCCGCGATGCCGAGCATCGTCAGGTCAAAGGTTCCCAGCGAGCGCCGCAGGCCGCTGACATGCTCCTCGGCCGGCTGGCCCGGCACGAGCAATTCATGGTCACCGAGCCCAGCCGCCGCATCCGCTTGGATCTGTGCGATAGACTTTTTCCTGAATAGAGAACTTGCCATAATCTCCCCGAAAAAAAGCGTTAAATTTTAAGACTGATGAACACGCGAATTTTGAAGCAAAGCGGCGTAATATGCAACAGGACGCCGCGTTTGCGGTAAAATACATCTGGGTGCGAGACGGTTCCTGTCGTTAATTATGAGAGCGTATACGTTGGTCATCGCGGCTTGTGTTTCGTTTTCGCTTGGCTGTGGAAAGGCGGTGCCCGAACCGCACGAACCGCTGCGTGCCACCTCGCCCGCCGGCTCGCCGACACCGAATGCCGGCATTCCCAAGGACGGCAAATACGACGCCCGCGGCGTGATCACAAAGATCAACGCCGAACTCGGCTCGGTCGAGATCGACCACGAGGACATCCCCGGCCTGATGCCGCCGATGAAGATGGAATTTTACGTGCAGGACAAAAAAATGCTCGCGGGCCTCGCCGAGGGCGATCCGGTCGAGTTCGTGCTCGAATACAAGCACCCGCAGGAGACGATCGCGTCGATCAAAAAAGTTAGATAGCCTGCGGCCCACGAATGACGATACCTTTCACAAAATTCCACGGCTTCGGCAACGATTACATCGTCATCGAACGCGGCATCCGCGAGGAGATGGACCTCGCAAAGCTCGCCATCGCGATGTGCCATCGCAACACGGGCGTGGGCGGTGACGGCATCGCGGTCATTGAGCAGCGAGACGGCTCGACCGCGGATTTCTTTTGCGAGATCGTCAACCCTGACGGGTCCTTCGCGTCATTCTCGGGAAACGGCACGCGCTGCGCGGTCGCGCATCTTTATAGAAAGGGCACTTGGGTCGAGCCCCGTTTAAGGCTCGAGACACGCAGCGGCATAAAGACCTACGACCTTGTCGGACGCATCGGCGGCGACGAATTTTGGTTCAACGCCGAGATCGGCAAGCCGCATTTCGCGAGCGACGAGATACCCGTCATCACCGATATCCGCCGCGAACACTTATTGAACGAACCGATCAGCGTCGACAGCAAACACTACGCGTTCTCCGCCGTGAATGTCGGCAATCCGGTCGCGTGCGTGTTCGTCGACAGCTTTGACCTCGACTGGCGCAGCGTCGGCCGACAGCTCGAGTCCCACCGCAAATTCCCCGAGCGCACAAACGTCGTATTCGTAAAGGTCGTCGACCGCGAGAACATCGAACTCCGCATCTGGGAACGCGGCGCCGGCGAAACAGCCGCCTCAGGCACCTGCTCCACCGGCGCCGCAGTACTGTCCGCCTTCATGCTCAAAACCGGCCGACAAGTGAACGTCCATTCCGAAGGCGGCATCACCGAGGTCAC
>CAZWSK010000163.1:0-5588 GCA_964636445.1 uncultured Chloracidobacterium sp. | reverse complement strand
TTTTTTCCAATACGCTTCGATCGGCGCACCGTACGATGTTCACGCTATGGAAAACGTTTATATCAATCACATCGCCGTTCTGGTCTGTGCCGTAATGAGTCTTGTCATAGGCGGGCTGTGGTGGTCGCCGCTGCTGTTTGCGAAAAGCTGGCAGAGCGAGAAGGGGCTGAGCGACGAGCAGGTAGCATCGGCGAATCCGATAAAGAACTTTGGCCTCACATTCCTCATCGCATACTTGATGTCGTACAACCTGGCGTTTTTCCTTGCCGCACCCGGCACGACCTGGCAGTGGGGCATCGCGGCCGGGCTCCTAGCGGCGATCTGGGTTGTCGGTACGTTCACGATCATCGCGCTGTTCGAGCAGCGGTCGTTCAGGTACATCGTGATCAATTGCGGTTATGCGACCGTCTACTTTGCGGTCATCGGCTTTATTTTAGGGATCTGGAGATAGAAATGGCTCAGAAAACATCAGGGGAATTTGAGAAAGAATTCGTCGACGGCATTCAGGCCTCGACCGGCAAAGACCTCGCTGAATGGATGAAGATCATCGATACTTGCGGCACCAAAAAACGCAACGAGGTCATCGCGTGGCTGAAGAACGAACACGGCTTTGGCCACATGAACGCGTCACTGCTCGCGGGCATTCATGCGAACGGCGGAAAGCTCGTTTACCAGAGCACGGACAGTCTGCTCGACGATCAGTTTACGAAGGCGGCTGATATGAGGCCGCTGTATGACGAATTTGTTGCGTTCATCGGTAAGAATTTTCCCGACGCGACCTTCCTGCCTAAAAAGACCTACGTCTCAGTGCTCGAAAACCGCGAATTCGCTGCCGTCAACATCAAGAAAGCAGAGCTCCGCATTGGTCTCGACCTCGGCGAGCGCCCGTTCGATGACAAGGTCGAGAAAGCCAAACTCACGGGCCCGATGCCACGCATCTCGCACATGGTTGTCGCCACCGACGCGAGCCGGTTTGATAAGGAGTTGATCGAGTTGCTAAAACAGTCGCACGCGAGGTGTCATTAAACCAGCATGAAAAAGTACTTAGCACTCGCCCTGGCGATCTCGATCCTATCGGCCCTTCAAACGGCCGCACAGCTGCCCGGCCTCAAGCTCGCGCTTAATGTACTCGAGGACCAAAAGGCGGACGATTACGAGGTTTACACCGTCAACATCGACGGCACCGAACTCCGCAACGTGACCAACCACAAAGACGTCGCGTGGACGTATTCTTCGATCCCCGGGAAGCTGATGTTCATCAGCGACCGCGGAGCGTGTCGAAGGTGTTATTTCCTGTACGAATCCGAACTCGATGGCTCGAATCCGCGAAAGGTCACCAACTTGCAGCTGGAGGATTCGTGGATGGGCAGCCGGAACGGAGGCAGGGAACTGGTGGTCGCGGGCCGGGTCGATACGCGCTTTCGGTACCAGCTATTCATCGTCGACCGCGAGACGGGCCGATATCGGCAACTGACGAATGAGCCCGCAGCTGCATTTCGCGACCCGAGCTTTTCGCCGGACGGTAAACGCATCATCTACGTTTACAAGAAGAACCGCACGGACCGCGCTGAGATCGAAGAGCTTTACATAATGAACGCTGACGGCACGAATCGGCGAAAACTGACGGCGTATCCCGCAGATGATCCGCTCGCGAAGGAAGGCGGCTACAAGGTCGGGCCGCCGCATTGGAACGCCAAGCACAAGTTCATTACCTACCAGTCTAACCAAGGCGGGGGTCAGAGCATCTTTGCGGTAACGCCGGACGGCAAGAGACAATGGCGGTTGACCGACAGCAAGCTCGACATGGGCTGGCACGATTGGTCGCCCGACGGCGAATGGCTTGCATTCGACAGCCGCGACGCGGCGAGCGGCCGGTATGACGTTTTTCTGATGAACTACAGGACGAAGGAGATCAAAAAGGTAACCGGTGCCAGCGACAAAAAATATCACCAGGCACCGGTCTTCATAAGGCCGAAATAGCTACCCGCCGTGTGCGGCCTGTGCGCGTTCGTTAAGTTCCTCAGGCGTGAGGTCTTCGATGTGCGTGGCGAAGCCCCACATATGGCCGAACGGGTCCTTGAACGCTCCTGAGCGGTCGCCGTAGAACTGGTCGGCGACCGGCTTTAGGACCTCGGCCCCCGCCTCGATGGCGCGTTGCGCGAAAGCATCGACATCCTCGACGTAGATGTAAAGGCTCACCGGTGTGCCGCCGATCGTTTCGGGACTCACGGCCATCGGCGGGAATTCGTCCGCCAGCATAAAGATCGCTTTGCCGATCTTCATTTCGGCGTGGCCGACCATTTCGTCGTTACCGATGCGAAAAAGCTCTTCCGCGCCAAAAGCGCGTTTGTAGAATTCGATGGCGGCAGAGGCATTCTTGCAGATCAGATACGGCGTAACGCCCTCGTAGCCGTCAGGAATAGGTTTGACTGACATATACGTTTCTCCTTTGAAATTTGTATGCATACTTTACCCAAGCCGTCGGTCGAATGTCAAGTGCTTTTTTCCGCTTTGCTCGACCGGCGTTCACGGTCTAAACTCATAGCGAAATAATGACGATCGAGTCGCTTCGTAAATACTGCCTCTCCTTCCCCGGCGCGACCGAGGACATCAAATGGGGAGCCGACCTGTGCTTTTGTGTCGGGGCAAAGATGTTCTGCGTGACCGGTGTTGATTCGATGCAGTCGGGTATTTCAGTGAAATGCACACCCGAGGTATTTGCAGAGATGACCGAGCGCGAGGGTATTATTCCGGCCCATTATGTCGCGCGTTATCACTGGATCACGATCGAGCGGCTCGATGCCGTCACGTCGCAGGAACTGAAAGCACTTATCGCGGAGTCTTACCGTCTCGTTTTTGATAAACTACCTGCCAAGATCAAGAACCAGGTGAAAAAGTGAAAGGGTGAAAAAGTGAAAAAGGAACGATCGAACTTTTTCACTTATTTCACCTTTTCACTCTTTCACTTTTGACCTCTTATGATAATCGCTATCGACGGCCCCAGCGGGGCGGGGAAATCCACGCTCGGCAAGATGCTCGCGAAAAAGCTCGACCTGCTCTATCTCGACACGGGAGCGATGTACCGAGCTGTCGCACTTGCCGTTCAGCGGGCGAACGTGCCGTTCCGTGATATTGACCGTATCGCCGAGATCGCTGAAAGCGTAAAGATCGACCTCGTCGGCGAACCTGACGCGATGAAGGTACTGCTCGACGGCGAGGATGTTTCGGTCGAGATACGGACGCTCGATGCGGCTCAGGCGGCCTCGGTCGTTTCGACCATCTCAGAGGTCCGGCGGATCATGGTCGAGCACCAACGTGAGATCGGCCTGTCATCCCCGACCGGCTGCGTGCTCGAGGGGCGAGACATCGGGAGTGTCGTTTTTCCCAATGCCGACATCAAATTCTTCCTAACCGCCACGCCCGAGGCCCGTGCACGCCGCCGTTATATGGAGGACCAGGCAAAGGGCCGCATCACTACCTACGAAAACACTCTCGCCGAGATAAATGAGCGCGACGAACGCGACGTGTCGCGGGAAGATTCGCCGTTAACGATCGCTCCCGACGCAGTCGTAATAGATACTAGCGAACTTGACCTGCACGAGGTCTTTGAGGCGATGATCGCGAAGATCGGCACCGATGCGCGGCCGGCGGCTTCGGTTTAATCGCCCTCAAGCATAAAGCTCTTGACAGTTGAGAACTGTCGTGCTATCCTTGCAACGCTCATTTTGAGTGTTTGACATCTGTGCGTCCGCAAATTTATGCCACACGTGTGGCGCAGGTCGCGTTTTTGCGCGAAACAGCGAAACAAAGTCAAAACGCGACCGTAAGTGCCCTTGTTTACAATAGGTTCCGGTGTTTCAGGCCGTCTGAAACAGGCTGAAACAACTGAAACACGCAGCGGATCTTTTTTGCGCGAAACTCTGAAACAAGCCGAAAATCTGCTCGTAAGTACCAGGAAGTACAAGAGGTTACGGTGTTTCAGGCCGATTGAAACAAACTGAAACAACTGAAACGGACTGAAACACGAAAGATCGACGCGGAGCGGGTTTGATCACCGGGCAGGGGCACTAGAATTATTTGACTAAATACAGGGCGGCCGATAAGATTAGAGATTGCTTTTTGGCATGCTCCCGTAGCTCAGCTGGATAGAGCAACAGCCTTCTAAGCTGTGGGTCGCAGGTTCGAGTCCTGCCGGGGGCGAGTTTGAAAATGTGGCGGCTATAGTTCAGTGGTTAGAGCGCCTGATTGTGGTTCAGGATGTCGAGGGTTCGAATCCCTCTAGCCGCCCCACCCTACTGTATTTTTTCAGTTCCGCGGTGCACTGTTAGGTATGCGGGCAGTGACTCGCGATCTGTGAAAGTTAGTCGGCCGCCGGCGACCAGGCAAAATTCGTGACCGGCAGCAGGCAGCCCTTAGGATAGGCAGAATGAGATTTTCCAACTTTTTGTTTTAGAGTGACGTCTAAGCGAATAGTTAGAACGGAAAAAACCCCTGTGTTTATTGGGTTTCGAGCTCACTTGAAGTGCGGGATTTGTGTTGCGCCGGGTAGTATGACGTGGTATTCTTTTGATACTCGTCAAAAGGCGAAAAGCCCACGTCGCTGCGGTTCGACGATAGTTTTTTGAAGGACATTACCATGAGAAAGCTTATTAACAAGAGCGCGTTCTTTGCCGCGGTCTCAGTTGTTTCGATGTTCGCGGCGATGCCAGGCCTCGCACAGGTAACGCTCAGACGGGCTCTTGATTTTGACGGGGATAATAAGGCTGATTTTACGGTCTTTCGCCCGAGCAACAGCAATTGGTACATCAACAAGAGCGGCGGCGGGTTTACCGCGACGCAGTTTGGATCGGCCAGCACCGATTTTATGACGCCGGGCGACTATGACGGCGACAACAAAGGCGACATCTCCGTATGGCGCGACACCGACGGCGCATGGTATCGCTTCAACAGCAGCAACGGCACATTTGTAGGATTTTCGTTTGGCGTCACTGGTGACGAGCCCGTGGCTCGCGACTATGACGGCGACGGCAAGACGGATATCGCGGTCGTGCGGCGTTCTAATGGATTGCTCTTTTGGTACATTTCACGGAGCGGTGACGGCGGATTTACGGCGGCTCAGTGGGGCGTTTCAACCGACTATACGGCACCGGGCGATTATGACGGCGACGGAAAGTTCGACCTCACGGTCCAGCGTCCGGGCGCGACGCCGACCAGCCAGGCGGTGTTCTACTCGCTTCGCAGCTCTGACGGCGGCCTTACACAGGTGCCTTGGGGATTCAGCAATGACCTCGTCGTTCCGGGCGATTACGATGGCGATAATAAGACGGACGTAGCGGTGGTTCGCGAGGGTTCAACGCCGGCGACACAGCTAGTTTGGTATATTCTTCGCAGCTCGGACGGCGCTCCGCAGATCAACTTCTTTGGAAGCACCGGCAGCGACCTGAACGCGCAGGCTGACTACGATGGCGACGGCAAAACGGACGTCGCGGTATGGCGTGATTCGGTCGGATCGTTCTATTACCTCAAGAGCTCCGACGGCAGCTTTAACTCGGCACAGTGGGGTTCGCCGAACGATTATCCGGTCGCAA
>CAZWSK010000162.1:0-5619 GCA_964636445.1 uncultured Chloracidobacterium sp. | reverse complement strand
GGTTCTTCACTTCTGCCAACGAAGACCGGAAGGAACGGTATTTCCGCTGGATGTCGACATTCAAACCGGCGGTCAAGCCGACGCTCTATACGGATGAATTCGCGCGCGCGGTCGCCGGACAGCAAACGTCCCATTTCCTCGACGATTGGTTCGATCGCGCGAATGGCTCAGGCATTCTCGACGCAACACTTCTGACGGACCAGATGACCTATTTGCCTAACGATCTGCTCGTTAAGGTGGACATCGCATCGATGGCTAACTCGCTGGAGGCACGCTCGCCGTTTTTAGATCATAAGCTGATCGAGTTTGCCGCAAGCCTGCCTGAGAACATAAAAATGAGCAGATTGCGGCCAAAATTCCTGCTTAAAAAGGTCGCGGCCCGGTTAGTGCCCAGCGACGTCATCTATCGCCGCAAGATGGGATTCGGCGTGCCCGTCGGCCGATGGCTGCGGGGCGAGATGAAAGGTTTTCTCCGTGACGTACTTCTCTCCGAAAAAGCCTTAAATCGCGGCGTCGTGCGCCCTGAGATGCTTCACCGGTATGTCGACGAACATATCAACGGGAGGTTCGACCATTCGTTCCAAGTCTGGACGCTACTGATGCTGGAACTGTGGTATCAGCGATTTATTGATCGAACCTAATTGCCGATCTTCCCTTATGCCCAAGACCAATGTCGTGAATAATATCGACGACGAGGTTGTTGCCGGATTTGGTGACGAATGGTCGCGCTTTGATCAATCTGAGCTGAGTGAGGATGAGCTCAGACGGATGTTCGATAATTACTTCAGCATTTTCCCGTGGGAACGGCTGCCAAAGGACTCCGTGGGCTTTGACCTGGGATGCGGCAGCGGACGCTGGGCAAGGTTTGTGGCTCCGCGGGTAGGAAGGCTGTATCTCTTTGATCCCAGTGTAGACGCTTTAAATGTTGCACGCCGGAATCTCGCAGGAGCAGACAACGTCGAGTTTGCGGTCGCCGGAGCCGACGACATCCCGCTTGAGGACGCTTCGTGCGACTTCGGTTACAGCCTGGGTGTTCTGCACCACATTCCTAACACCGAGGCGGGTATGCGAGCGTGTGTGGATAAGCTCAAAAGCGGTGCCCCGTTCCTTGTCTACCTGTATTACAGTTTCGATAATCGCCCTGCATGGTTTAGGCTGATCTGGCGAATGAGCAACGCTATCCGCGGCGTCGTCTGCATGATGCCTCACCGCGCGCGGTACGCGATAAGCCAGGTATTTGCGTTTACTCTCTACTGGCCCCTTGCCCGCACCGCGCTGCTGCTGGAAAAGCTCGGGATGGGCGTTGAGAGCTTTCCGCTATCGCAGTACCGTAACAACAGCTTCTATGTGATGCGCAACGATGCGTTGGATCGGTTCGGCACGCGTCTCGAGCAGCGTTTCTCCAAGGCCGAGATCGAGGCGATGATGCGGAGGTGCGGGCTCAGAGATATTTCGTTCAGCACGACGTCTTTCTGGACCGCGCTCGGCTATAAGGAATGAATATCTGTTCGTGGTAGAATGGCCTCAATTGTTCCCCGGCCCGGACCCGAAAACCTATGCGATACTGCCCCGTTTGCAATAAGCGTTTTGACGAAGACATCATAAAATACTGCACCGTTGACGGCACCGAACTGATCGACGGCGACCCGCCGAACTTCAGGGCTATCCCTAGTGAGGAGGAAGACATCGGCCAGGAAACGGTCATCCGCCGTCGTCCGGAACCCGCAATGGACGAGCCCGGCAGCGGCGAGCGTATTGTCATCCCGACCTCGTCACCTTCGCGGGAACAGCAGGTAAGGCAGCGCCCGGCGGCCTATTATCCGCCGCCCCCGCCTCCTCAGGCGAATACGGCGAAAACGGTTGTGCTGACCATTCTCGGCACGGTCTTTGTACTCGGCTGCGGGGCGTTTATGTTCTGGCTGCTGCAGAAGGATACGCCGGCAAACATCAACGTGAATATGAACGCGCCGAACGCAAACCTGAATGCGAACTTTGATTCAAACTTCAACTTCAACTCAAACGCCAATTTTAATTCGAATCTCAATACGAATTTCAACTTCAACCTAAATCTCAACACGAACGCGAACACGCGTCCGTCGCCGACGCCAAGGATGTCGCCGATCCCGACGCCTACGCCGCTTGTGCCGCCGTCACCGACACCCGTCAGGACGCCGCAACCTGCGAATTCACCGAGGCCCGTCAATGCTGCCACGCCGCGGACCGGCCCGCGTCCGCCGGCAATGACATCTAACCGGCCGCCTGCAAATGAAGATTGAGATCAGCTCTCGCGACGAGCCAGAGCCGCCTCGACCGCTCTCCTTGGGTCGATAACGCCCCAGCCTTGCCGGTCGACCTCGTAGTGAGGCAGACGTTCGGCCGTGGATATGAGAATGTGCTTGATCTCGGAGGGCGTCAGTGCCGGGTTGGCCTCGAGAAGCTGGGCGGCCACTGACGAAACGATCGGTGCCGAAAACGAGGTGCCGTCGACGTACTTGTAATGCTTCGTGATAACGTTCTCCCGCCGTATCTTCAGCGTTATTATCTGTCGAATGATATGAACCGGGCGATCGAGAGCGGCGTCGAGCTCGGGGTCAACACCTGCGTTCTCGCGGATGATGTCGTAAAGCTCGGCGTCATCACTTTTTTCCAGGGAATCGAGCAGCTCGGCCTGTTGTGCGGTCGGCGTATTGGGCAGGATCGGGGCCGGTATCCAGATGGAAGACGCAATGACCTCGGGCTTTTGCAGGCCGTCGAGAGTTGGGCCGTAGGATGACCGATACATGCCGCGGCGAGCCCGGTTGATCGAGTTATTGTCGTCGAGCCCGCCGACAGCGATCGAGGAGGGGGCGCTTGCCGGCGGCATCACGGGATGGCCCGGCAGATGCCCTGAATTTCCGACCGCACATACCACGGTTATGCCAACGGACGAGCATTCTTCGACAGCCTGCGATAGAGGGTCGCGAAGGTAGCTGACCGGTTCGTCGCCGCCGGCGGAAATGTTGACGACGCGAATGTTGTACCGCTCGCGGTTCTCAAGTACCCATAAAAGGCCGTCCAAAATGTTCTGGTCGGTAATTCGTCCGGTCTTGGCCAATTTGATGAGCACGACGTCCGCGTCAGGCGCGATGCCCCGGTAGAAACCATTCGACAAGGAGCCGTTGCCGGCAGCGACCACGGAGGTCATCATCCCGTGCCAGCTCGCGACGTCGGGTTCGAGGAGCGAGGATACGTCGCCGTCCGGGTCCGTAAGGTTGCGGTGGGCCAGAATACGGTTGTGCGGTGTAGTAAGGTCGGCATGCGGGTAAAAGCCGGAGTCCAGGAAAGCGATCGTGACGCCCTTTCCCGTGAACCGCGTATCCGCATCGAGCCTAAGCGGAGTAGAGAGCACATGAGAGCCGTCCTTCTGCACGGCCGCGTCCTGTATGATCTGGTCCTTGGCGCTTTCAAATAGCCGCGCACATCGGCCGCAAACCTCGCTGAAATCCCCTGAATTCGGGGCATTCGCCCTGATCAGGCCGGCAAGGTCATCAGGCATCGACGCGAGCGGCACGAGGTCGTCGGACGCCAGGCGTGAGCAGATGGGGCAGGCGTCGATCGCCGTTACGGGCCCGTCATTTGTGAAAAGGATCGATTCCTGGGGTGTCATTGTCGGGTTTTAAGTTTTCCATACCGGGCAGTAAAATCAAAACGTCCTATGCCTCGCAAAAAGATAGGCCTCGCATTATCGGGCGGCGGTGCACGCGGCTTTGCCCACGTCGGCGCTCTCAGGGTTCTGGCCGAGTATAACGTCCCGATCGACTTCATCGCCGGGACGTCTGCGGGATCCATAGTCGGTGGTGCCCTCGCCGCCGGGATGTCTGTCGACGAGCTCGAGAAGATGGCCGCGGCCGCGGGCTGGCGCGACATTGTCCGGCCGTCGCTGCCAATCGGCGGGCTGCTGTCGAATGCTCCGATGGACAGCTTTCTACGGCGACATTTTCCCGTCGACAGGATCGAGGATACTGCGATCCCATACACTGCGGTGGCGTTCGATCTCGGCACCAACGAGCCTGTCTGGCTGGGCGGCAGCGGCGACCTTATCACGGCGATCCGCTCGAGTTGTGCGGTTCCGGGCATCTTTTCGCCGGTTCAGGATGCCATGGGGCGAATGCTCATCGACGGCGGCGTCGCGTCGCCGCTGCCGGTCGAGACGGTGCGTGCGATGGGCGCGGACGTGGTGATCGCCGTGGACCTGATCTCGTGCGGGGCGACGTTTCGCACGGCATCGAGGACGGGGTTTGGCGTCCTGATACAAGGAGCACTTGCTCTTCTTAAGGTCGTCTCCCAACTCGAACAAAAGGCCGCCGATGTTGTCATCGAACCTGCCATTGCGCATCTCCGTCCGGACCAGATCGGCAAGCGTGACGAATTCATCGACCTCGGCGAGGCTGCGGCCCGGGAAAAGATCGATGACGTCCTTTCGATAATCAATAAATAACTAGCCAAATTGCCTCTTTGCCGCTTGCAAGCCGCGCGCGTCTTGTGCATCATTATCACTGTTAGTCCTGCTCTCGCGCATCAACGGTGATGCGCCCCGATCGTGGCAGTTTCGGTTCGACGGCGTTTTGGAAGGCAAGAGGGTTGGTGTGTTTTTTGGTTTTTGAAGCTTCCGAGGCGTGATCATTCCGGGACGACCGTTATCCTGCGAAAATAAAAGTTCTGCCAAGACGCTTCTTTGCATTCCCTCCGGAGGGGTACAGAATATTTTTATGACAATGAAACTTTATGTAGGTAACCTGTCGTTCCAGACCGGTAACCACGAGCTCGAAGAACTGTTTGCCGGCATCGGCGCAGTCGAGTCTGCAACGGTCGTCGAAGACCGCGAGACCGGCCGTTCACGCGGCTTCGGATTTGTCGAAATGGCAAATAACGAAGACGGCCAGAAGGCGATCGCCGATCTTAACGGTACCGAGTTCATGGGCCGCGAGATCAAGGTCAACGAGGCCAAGCCCCGCGAGGACCGCGGACGTGGTGCCGGCGGCGGTGGCGGCTACGGCGGCTTTCAGGGCAACCGCTGGTAGGTGACGGTTCGAAAGTTGAGAAAGGGCGGCGCGAGCCGCCCTTTTTGTTTCACCAGGGGGAAAACTTTGTGCCCTGTGGAAAAAATGTGAAACGTTTCACATTTTGAGTGTGAAACGTTTCACATTTCGCTTAAACCCTGTGTTTGTCGAGGAAAATACCCCCATTGCGCAAAGATAAATGACCTTTGTCGCGGGTGCACACCCCACATTGGTCGAATATAAATCCGCGATTGGTCGAAGGTGTTTTTGAGCAAAAATACTCAGTTTCACGGTGTTTTCGGGTTATAGTAGCGCTTCAGCGGCGATGGAGAGGACAGCGGCGGCGATGGCGATGGAGGCGACTGCGATACTACCGGTCATGGGCGGTTCTCAGGGATCTGGCCGAGCGGAAAACGGCCTCCCTTCCATTTCTCTTGCTCGCCGAGCGGAAAAGCTCCGCTTTTCCGTGCAACGTCCTCTGATCTTCGCGGCTATGCCGCCGCGACTCGAAACGGCGGCGTAGCCGCATGGAAAGAATGGGCCAACACGGAAAAGCACAGCTTTTCCGCTCGGCGAACAA
>CAZWSK010000161.1:783-5639 GCA_964636445.1 uncultured Chloracidobacterium sp. | reverse complement strand
TTCCGCTCGTCTGAGACCTCAATCGAGGTGTCCGGCCATACCTGCGAAACGGTATCGCGGCCGAGTACGCGCTTTTCAACCTCGCTGATGAGGTTGAGATAATAAAAGACCTCGTGCTTTCGCCCTTTCCACTCAGGGACGGCAACAGGATCGGTCAGAAGCAGGCCGCGGGCGTCTTTGTTGTAACCGATGCGCCGCGGGATACGAGAGACAAAGGTAGTCAGCGCCGACTCAAATGAATTCGGCAGCAGCACAGCCAGATCGTAACCGTCATCCTTCAAAAATTGCGAGTTGTCGTAAATATCCTTTACCGCCCATTTACTCTTGTCATACGTCACGAGCTCGTCGATAAACGACGCGTCCTGAAACAATCCGTCAGCCCAAGTCCGCGTATGCAGCGTGATCCTCGCGTCAGGGAATATCCGCCGCAGCTCGCGCAAAGCCGGCACCGACATAACGGCGTCGCCTATCCAATTTGTACTGCGGACGAGTATTTTCATTGAGAGTTTTTCAACGCAAAGACGCGAAGGGGCAAAGACGCAAAGGAGATCATAAGCCGTTGACGACGCGGTGAGTTGCCGCCCCAACCAAGACTTCACCGAAATTAATGACAAGGGCGAGTTTTAGATCAAGCAGACGCAGAAAAGTGAGCGCTTGCGCCTCGAAGACCCGGTTGTAGACGGAGACTGCTTTGACCTCGACAATAACCTTCCCTTGAACCAAAAGATCGAGTTTCAATGGCGTAGCTAGCTCGTTTCCTTTGTAGCGGATGACTACTTCCTTCTGACGTTCAATGAACAGGCCACGATCAGTCAGCTCCCACGCCAAACTTTCCTCGTACACGCTTTCTAATAGGCCCGGCCCGCCGAGCCCTTTATGCACCTCGATCGCGGCGTCGACGATGACCCTGCTTATATCGTTTTCATGCATTCTTCTTTGCGTCTTTGCCCCTTCGCGTCTTTGCGTTAAAAAATACTCTTCAACCCGTCGTCCAGCGACACTTCAGGTTTCCAGCCGAGTTCCTGCGATACGCGGCTGTTATCGGATATGTATCGCCACGGGACCGGGTCGGGCAGCGGGTTTTTGTCGTCGATCTTGGCCTCGAGGCCCGAGACGCGCTGCATTTCGGTTATCAGGTCGCGCAACACGAATGCGTTCGACGCCCCGCCGCCGAGATTGTAAAGGCCGTGGCTGATGACGCTTTCCGCGAACGCCTCACATGCCGCCGAAAAGTCGTCAACATGCATGATGTCCCGGATCGCCCTGCCGCGGCCCGGCAGCCGAAGCGTCTCGCCGCGCCTTATCGCGTCGGCAAAATGACCCACGAAGTTCGGCGTGTTGCCGGCGCTCTCGGGTGCATACACCGTCGACATCCTGAATATGCATGAGCGAAATTTGCGCGTATGGGCGTAGTACTCGACATATCGCTCGGCGATGAGCTTTGACCATTCCAACGCCGACTGGCCGCTGTACATCGTCGGGCAGTCCTCGGTCACCTCGGCGTAATTGTCCGCGAAGCGGCCGTAAACGTCCTTTGTCGACGCAAAGATGAACGCCGCTCCCGGCTTAATGTGCTTCAGCAGATTGATCGTGCCGCGAACATTCGTGTCGAAAACCTCGTCCGCCGCCTCAGGCCGTTTGTCCAACAACGCCGCCAAATGGATCACCACGTCGAAATGGCCGACACGAGAACACTGCTCTGCGTCGAGGATGTCGTTCCCGGAGCGCCGCGACATGTCGTCGGCCGCAAAGTGCCGCATCACGTGCGTTCCGAGCCAGCCGCTGCCGCCGGTCACGAGAATTTTCTTTGCCATATCTGCGTTAAAGCGGATAAACTAATCGAGGCTCGCCCCGAAGTCGATAATCTCACTTCGCCCCGCGCAATTCCAACCTTTGATGCAGGACGCCGCCCCCGTAAAAACAACTCGATCTAAGATGCCGCCGAAAGGCTGGGTCAAGTCGCGCCGTCCTGCGTCGTACCAGGCACCGCCTCCGCCTCGATGGAAACGCGCGTTGCGAATGGTGTTTAACGGTTGGACGATCTCCATCGGTTTGCTCATCGGGCTCGGCCTGTTCCTCACGCTCACCTATTACTGGTTCGAGTTCTCAGACCGCATCGACCAGCGGCTGTTGAGCGGGGAAGTTTTTACCGCGACCGCCGGTATTTATTCGGCCCCAAAGACGCTCAAGGTCGGCGAGGCCTCGAATGCCGCGGCGCTGATCGACTATCTCAAGTCCGCCGGCTACATCGAACGAAACGCTCAAGCCGACCCTTCGCGCAGCCGTTATGCTCTGGACGACGGCATTCTCGCGATCGAGCCCGGCGCGTCGGGCATGATCGACGGCCAAAAGGCGTTCAATGCGTTGTCGGTCAAGTTCAGCAAGGACGGCAAGACGGTGGCCGCTATCGGTAACCGCGACACGGGCAAAGAAGTCGACGAAGCAAAGATGGAGCCGAAGATTCTCAGCTCCATCGCCGCCGAGGGCGACGGACGGCGAAAGACGGTCACCTTCAACGACCTGCCGCCGCATCTCGTAAAGGCGATCACCGTCACGGAGGACCGTGCATTCTTCGAGCATTACGGCGTAAATTTCCGCGGCATCGCGCGGGCCCTGTGGCGCCGGTATGAGGGGGACGACAATTCGCCTGTTGCCAATCAGGGCGGCTCTTCGATCACGCAGCAATTGGTCAAGAATCTCTTTCTCACGCGCGAGCAGAGCTGGGAACGCAAGATCACGGAGGCCTATATGTCTTTGATCCTCGAGACGCGGCTCGACAAGAAAGAGATCTTCACGCTCTATGCGAATCAGATCTATCTCGGCCAGCAGTCGGGCGTTTCGATCTACGGCGTCGGCGAGGCGTCGAATGCTTACTTCGGCAAGGACGTTTCGCAACTGACGCTGCCCGAGGCCGCGTTCCTGGCCGGCATCATCCGCAGCCCGAACCGCTACAACCCCTACAAAGATCCCGAACGCGTGCAGGAACGCCGCAATCAGGTCCTGCAGTCGATGCAGGAAGCCGGCGAGATCACGCCGGAACAACTCGCCGAGGCACGGCCTGTCAAAATAGAGCTGCGAAAAGTCACCAGCACAAAGGACCTGCAGGGAATGCCGTATTTCTCGCAATTTGCTATCGAAGAATTGCCCAAGGTCGTGGCTGACGCCGACGCTCTGCAGCGGATGCGCGTCTACACGTCCATCGACCCCGACCTGCAGCGGATCGCCTACGAAAAGGTCGCGGAGCGTCTGAACAAGCTCGACAAATATTTCCCGAAAAAAGAGAAGGGAACTCTCAACGCCGCCCTGGTCGCCATTCGTCCAAAGACGGGCGAGATCGTCGCAATGGTCGGCGGACGCGATTATCTGAGCAATCAATTCAACCGCGCTACCGACGCGATGCGGCAGCCGGGCTCGGTCTTTAAGCCCTTCGTCTACGCCGCCGCGATCAACACGGCGTACGACTCGTCGACGCGGCAGTTCACGGCCGCAAGCATCCTCAAGGATGAGAAAAAGGTCTTTACCTTCGGCACCGAGACCTACTCGCCGAACAACTATGGCGACACATTCTCGAATCAGGAGATCACCCTGCGCGACGCGCTCGTCCGCAGCAAAAACGTCATCACGGTCGACCTTGCGATGTCTTTGAACATCGGCAAAGTGATGAATCTCGCCGCGAAAGCCGGCCTGCCCAAGGTCGAAAAAGCGTATCCGTCAATGGCCCTCGGCACGGCCGAGGCGACGCCTCTGCAGGTCGCGACCGGTTACACGATGTTCGCCAACCTCGGCGACCGTGTACTTCCTACGCCGATCACGCGCGTGACCGCAGGCGACGGCCGCACTGTTACGCTGCCCACGCCTGACAAGAAGAACGTGCTTCGTCCAGACGTCACTTATGTGATGAACGACATCATGAAGGACGTAATAAACCGCGGAACGGCGGCCTCAGCCGGCGCGTGGGGCATTCGGAACGAGGCCGGGAAACGCGCGTTTGCGGGCAAGACGGGAACCTCGCGTGACGGCTGGTTCGCAGGATTTACGCCCGAGCTTGTGTGCGTCGTATATGTCGGATTCGACAACGGCGACGACCTCGGCATGAAAGGCTCCGATTCCGCACTGCCGATCTGGGCGGATTTTATGCAGGAAGCCATGCGGCTGCATCCCGAATGGAACGGCGACTGGTCGATGCCCGCGAACGTCCGCAAGGCCGAGATCGACATCCGTAACGGCAGCTTGATCCGGGAACTCGACACTCTCGGAACCGCTTCGCCGACACCGACGCCCGCCGCGGCCAAGCAGGACCCGAACGATCCGTACTACGAATCGTCGCCGCCCGAACCGAAAGAGATCTACGTCACCAACGTCCCGGCCGAATTCCGCCGCGTCGAGGTCTTCGTCTCCGGCACGGTCCCTAACCGCTCGATCATCCCGCTCGATGATGGCATCCCGGTGGATGACGACGGCCATCGTCCCGAACCGAGCCCGTCACCCGTCACCGAAACCTGGCAGGAAGGCACCGAACCGCCCGGCCGCGAAACCGCCGAACCCGAACCCCGCAAGCCGGAACGCGGCACCCTGTCGATCATGATCTGCCCACTAACAGGAATGCGTGCTACAGTAAACTGCCCCGAAAAACAGGCAAAGTCATTCCGTTCAGGCTCGGAACCGAAGGAATTCTGCACCTTCCACCGTTGATTTCAAGCTCTGGTACTCGCAGTCCGGAAGGGGCCTTGGCCCCGCTGACTTGACCATCGCGGCCTTGGGCGGGGCCAAGGCCCCTTCCGGACCGTTACGTAATGCGGGTTGATCAATGCCATTACCGCGGAATTCTGCGAACGCGGTTGACGCTCCGCAGTCCA
>CAZWSK010000161.1:0-773 GCA_964636445.1 uncultured Chloracidobacterium sp. | reverse complement strand
CTCTTCACTCAGTTTGCACGCCGGATGTCGCCCCGCGACAAGAACGGACGGGAAATTTTCGTCCCGATGACGCGCTTGATCCGGACGAGCACAAGTGACGCAACTCACGCGCAACGTCCAAACCAGGTAGATGCGCGGACGAAACCTTGGAACGGGTGATCCTTGCTCCGAAAGTGAGCATCCTTATTGAAAAACACCTTCGACCAATCTAAGGTTTATATGCGACCAATGTGGGGTCCGGACCCGCGACAAAGGCCGATCACATTCGACCAAAGTGCCCTTTTTCCTCGACAAAACACGTATTTTTGAAAAATGTGAAACGTTTCACACTCAAAAATGTGAAACGTGTCACATTTTCAATAACCAAATAAGTTTCCCCCAAAAAAGGACGGCCTAGTCTTCGCTCAGCACGATCACGCAGTCATTCTCGGCGAAGGTGAAGGTCTCGGACTTGTTCGGATTCAAACGGATGCCGTAGTGGCGGTCAGAGTCGCGTTCGTTGGCGGCGACTCGGTAGCCGATGGCGGTTTCGCCTAATGCCGCCGCGGAGGCTGTGATCGCATAGAAATCGAGCGGCTGGCCGATGGGCGCGTAGCGGCTGGCGGGTTTGAGGTAGATCTCTGAGCCCTCTGCCTCGAAGAGCACGTCGTAGACCTTTTTGAGCTCGCGATTTTCGCTTAGCTGGCTGAGCATCAGGCTGATGAGGTTGTCGCTGACGACGAAATCATCGGCCTTTGCCACGCGGCCCAGCTCGCGGTTACGCATATCGAGCA
>CAZWSK010000160.1:0-5678 GCA_964636445.1 uncultured Chloracidobacterium sp. | reverse complement strand
ACGCAGACGCGCGGCCGGTTTTGCATCTGGCCGGCGGCACCTTTCTTTGGCTTCTGTGTGACCTCGCGTAATGTCGCCTTTTTTTCCCTTTTCTTCTTCAGCTTTGGCAGCGGAGAAGTGCGCGCGGCCAGGATCGCCTCGATCGCGTCGCCCCCGTCTAGCCATTCAGGCTCGCTGTCATCCGTGCGATAAAAGTTGTAAACACGCGTGTAATGCGGCCGCGTGTGATGTCGCCCGCAAAGCCTGAGCGTGTAAGGCAGATCGTCGGGGCCGACCTCACGCTTTGGCGGGAAGATCTCGGGCCGCCGCGGCAGGCCCTGTTCCTTCCAGTCCGATCGCATAAAATCGGCGTAGTCGAAGACGTCAGCCAACGGATATTCATCATCTAGAAGCACCCAGATATGAAATCCGCCCTCGCCATTTGAGTCGAAGATCAGCGGATCCATGCCTGCTGCTCGAAGGCGCCCGGCCCATTCGAGCGTCGTGGCCCAATTTGCTTCGATGATCTCATCCGCGTTTGGAACGTCAGGATTATGCAGGTCGATGTCGATCGCGAACCACTTGCATGTGGAATGGTCTGATATCGAGTGAAGCCCGATGAGGTGGGCCGGCGAGCGGCCCGAGAAGTGCCGTTCGAGCTTGGTGATCGTCACCATGTCCGTCCCCAGCTTTCGGCGTTCCCTGATCGGCAGCATCACGACGGAGATGCGGTCATTCTTTATCGTGTACTGGCTCCAAACATCGCGGCGGTTTACGATGTGCTCCATAGCCCACTCAGCAAGCTGCGGGGCATAACGTATCCACTCCTCCGCGATCCAGAGAAGGCGCTTGTTGCCGGCGAATTCGACAAAGGGCTGTCGGGCCATGGAGCTATTCTAGCCGAGCGCCGTGTTTGAGTCACCGCCGAACGCCAAAGGGATGGTATTATCCTCGTGTCAGATGCCTTTTCGCCGACTCAACTTCCTGATCCTGGCTATCGCCCTACTCGCCCTCTGCGTACCTATCCATGCTGGAGCTTATATCGACGAACCCGATGAGGTCGCGTCGATCGCTAAACGTTTTGGCGAGCCACGTCATATAGAAATCCTTCAAGGGGCGTTGTGGACTGCGGGCCACGATTACAAGGATTTTAAGCATACAAGTGACATACAACGTTCGTTCATCGCATACCTGGAGGCGATCCAGAGTTACTTGCAGGGCGATCGTAAGCCGCTTGAACTCCTCGGCGGGATCAAGTCCTACAAGGCGACATTGATCAGCTGGCTGAATGATTCCGATCCATCCGTTCGAGCGTTCTCGGCCACAATCATTGGTATTACCGGGGATGAGGCTATGGCGGGACCGCTAGTGGAACTTATGAAGCGTCCCGGTAACGCGGAGGATGAGCGTTTATACGATAAGGGTTCTGCCGCGATCGCGTTGGGCCTTTTGGGAGCTCAAGGTTACAAAACCGATCTCGCGGAGGTTTTGAAGAGCAAGAATGCTTACAGTCGAAATGGCGCGATCACCGCACTCGGAATGCTCGGTGCGAAGGAATACGAGAAACAGATCGTTTCGCTGATGTTGCAAACAAATTCATTGATGGACGATCATCCGGCCGCGGTCATATACCTGCTCGATACCAACACGGCTCATAACTATAAGAAAGAATTGGCGGTTGTAATGCGCCGCAAATATATCGACAAGACCGCTGAAGCGGCGATGTGGGCGCTGGTAAAGGTGAATGCCACGGAACAGGCACCAGCCATCGCACAGCTTCTCGATGACCGATTCCGTAGGGCTGATGCCGCGAAAGCGTTAGCTCTTCTTGACGCTCGCCAGTACAAGGGTCGCGTAATCGAGCTCTTGAGTGACAGCAGCGGGTTGGTCCGTGCGGCAGCAGCTATAGCCGTCGGGACATTTCAGGACAAGAATGACGCAATACATGTTGCGAAGCTATTTAGCGATAAGGACGAATATGTTCGCGATTACGCGGCGACGGCAATCTTTATGCTCAAGGCCGATCGGTACTATGCCCGAGCTCTTCCCTACATTGATGACAGGCAGAAAGAAGGGACACACGTGCTGAACTTCGCATTTTCGCCCATCGTTGGCGACAAAGTTCGAGCCCTTACCGAGGAGCTGAACAAGACTATCAATGCAGTCCTGGAATCGCGCCCGGAGCGGTAGATGAAATCAGGCGTGCGCTTCCGCGTAGGGTTGTTTTCCTTTATCCTTAAATCACATGTCCTATCAGGTGATAGCCCGCAAATGGCGGCCGCAGACCTTTGACGAGGTTACGGGTCAGGAGGTAATCACGCAGACGCTGCGTAACGCCATCGAGCACGAGCGGCTGCACCATGCGTATCTGTTCTCGGGAGCACGCGGCGTCGGCAAAACGACCACAGCGCGTATTCTTGCCAAGGCCTTGAATTGTCACAAGTCTGATAGGCCTACTGTTACGCCGTGCGGGTCGAATGACAGGGACATATGTGCATCTTGTCAGGAGATCGCCGAGGGACGTTCGATGGACGTACTCGAGATCGACGCGGCGTCGCATACGGGCATTGATGACGTCCGCGAGACGATCATCAATAGTATTGACTTCAATCCGGCACGCGACCGCTATCGCGTTTTTATCATCGACGAGGTCCATCAGCTGTCAAAGCCCGCGTTCAACGCCTTGCTCAAGACCGTCGAAGAGCCGCCGCCGAACGTCGTATTTGTGATGGCGACCACGGAGCTGCACAAGGTGCCCGAGACCATCACGTCGAGGTGCCAGGAATTCCAGTTCAGAACGATCCCGCTGCAGAAGATCTTCGACCGGCTCAAGCTGATCGCTGATGCTGAGGGTATCAACATCGACGACGACGCGCTCCGCGAGCTTGCTCGGTCGGGCGAAGGCTCGATGCGCGATGCGCAGTCGAATTTTGACCAGGTCATCAGTTTTTCGGGTGAGCATATAACGGCAGCAGATGTCACCGGGGCACTTGGTTTTGCTGGTGCTGAGATATTGGCAAAGACCATTGAGGCGATCGCTGAGCGGCAGCCCGAGGCTTTGCTGACTGTAGTCGATGATCTGATCGTGCGGGGCCATGACCTTCGGAACTATTGCCGCGATTTACTGGGATTGATCCGCGATCTGCTGGTCTTTAAGATCGCGGGTGACACGTCGAAGCTATTCGAAACAGCCGTATTTACGGCCGAACAGATGCGGCAGATGTCCGCCGCTTTTACAGAAGCCGACCTTCTGAGATTCTTCAACTCTCTTGCAGCGACTGAGGGCTCGATCCGCGACGCAGCTCACCCGCGATATGTGCTGGAGATCGGGCTGGTCAAGCTGATCGAGATGCGAAAAATCGCGAACATTGAAGACTTGATAGAGCGGATGAATTCGCTAACCGGCGGCATACCACAAAACGCAGCCGCTGCCTCAGCACCGCCCGTTGCGGAAAAAAAAACTTTAATATCTGAGCCAGAGCCGTCGAGGGAACCTCAGGCAGAGAGTTCGGCCCCCGAATCGCCTGAACCTGAGCCCGCATTCGATGAACCGCCGTTGGAGCCGCCCGAGCCCGAGTATTACGAGCCGCCGCCGGTCCAGGTTCGGACGGCGCCCGCGTGGCTTCCGCCGCCGACGGCTGAGATGCTAGCCCACATTGACGATAAGCGGCTGGACGCGGGCTACGAGATGCAGCTCGCGTGGAGCGGTGACGACCTGATGCCTATCGCTACGGCCCGCGAGATCGTCGAGGCCTGGCTGGGCACGAGTTTTGTCGAGCGCCAGCCCGCCGCGGTCCCTGCGTCGAACGGCGCCGCATACGCGCCGGCATACGAGCCGCGGCCGCCCGCCGTCGAAGAGCACGTTGAGCTGCCCGAGCTTTCGCCGGAGCCGTCTGCGGAAGAACTGCTCGCCTACGCCAACGCGCATCTGGCGGTTCGCGAGGCGATACGCGTGTTTCGAGCGAAGATCGTCGAGGTCACACGAGCATGATGAATGCGCGAACATCGGCAGGCAAAATTTCGTATTTTGGATACGATGAGTTGGATCTTCACTTGATGAAAAGACGCTTTTTGACAGCAGGTCCAAAGATCCTATTCGCCGCCGCAACTATCCTGTTCGCAGCGTTTAGTGCACTTGGGCAGTGGTCGCAAAATGTCTCGCCTCTTCCGTCGCCGACAGGCTTTGTCAACGATTACGCCGGGGTGATAGATGCCGGCACAAAACAGCGCCTCGAATCTAAGCTCAAAGATTTTCGCGACAAAACGAACCCATCCGTCGAGATCGCCGTCGTCACCGTAAAAACGACCGGCGAACGGGCGATATTCGACTATTCGCTGGCCGTCGCACGCGGGTGGGGCATCGGTTCCAAGGCGGACGACAACCCGAGCGCACTTCTCTTGGTCGCGATCGACGACCGTAAATATTTCACGCAGGTCAGCAAGGACCTTGAGGACGAGCTGCCCGACGGCGTCGTGGGCAGCCTGCAGAGGCAGTATCTCGTGCCTGAGTTTCGTAAGGGCAATTACGCAAAGGGCATCGAGGACACAGTCGCGGCGTACCTGACGACGATCGAGAATAAGGGGAACGCCCCAACAAACACTCAACAGCCGCCAACCGGCGCGCCGGAAGGAACGGCCGTCGGGGGAGGCATGTTGGGCTTCTTTTGCTGCGCGGTAGTTTTCATTATTATCCTTATCGCCATTTTCAGCCGGTCCGGCCGCGGTCCGTCATCGCGTGACCGCGACCGCTGGGGTGGGGGCGGATTTGGCGGCGGAGGCGGCGGCGTCAGCGACGCTCTGCCATGGATCATCGGCGGTATCCTTGCGGGCGGCGGCGGTTCCGGCAGCAGTTCATCTTCCAGCGATTGGGGAGGCTCGTCCGGGGGCGATTGGGGCGGATTTGGCGGCGGCGGTGATTTTGGCGGCGGCGGTGCGGGAGGTGATTGGTAGAGTATGAGGCATCATTTTGAAGCATTCATTGACGATCTGCGGTCGACGCACGGACCGAATTTGGCGGCTGTGATCCTTTACGGCTCCGCGGCGGCGGGCGATTTCGTGCCGAACCGGTCGGATTACAACATCTTAGTTGCGCTGGAAAAGATCGGTCCCGAAGACCTAAGGAAATCGCACGCATGTGTTCGCGAATGGGCCCGTCTGGGCAATCCCGTGCCGGTATATTTTACGGTGTCAGAGCTGCAGAACGCGGCCGATGTTTTCCCGATCGAGTTTCATCAGATGTCGATCGCGCACAAGGTGCTGTACGGGCGCGACGTGCTCGAAGGTCTTGAGATCTCAGACAAGTTCTTGAGACACCAGGCCGAATTTGAGCTGCGGAGCAAACTCTTGCAGCTTCGGCGGCAATACATCCCGGCTTCGGCGTCGGTCGAGGGGCTGACGAGACTTATGGGTGAGAGCCTGGCAAGTTTCGCCACTTTGTTCGGTGCCGTGCTGATACTCCGCGGCATCGAGCCGCCGGCGACCAAGCACGAGATCGTGGCCCTGACGGCCAGCCATTTAGGCATAGACGGAGCACCGTTTGAAAAAATATTCAACATTCGTGAGAATAACTTCACCGGAAAACTCGATGAGGTCTCCGCCAACCAGCTGTTTGGCGAGTATATGGAACAGATCGAACGGGTCATCGACGCGGTCGACGAGAGCGGAAACTAAGGAGGAACTATGAAACGAGCAATACTACT
>CAZWSK010000159.1:0-5716 GCA_964636445.1 uncultured Chloracidobacterium sp. | reverse complement strand
CGTACTTACGCTGCTGGCCGTCGCGACTAAATTTATCGGATGCGGCATCGGCGCCTGGGGGCTAAAAGGCCGCAAGATGGCACAGGTAGGCATCGGCATGGTGCCGCGTGGCGAGGTCGGCATCGTCGTCGCGCAGATCGGGCTTGGCCTAGGCGTGATCGGCCAGAACTTCTTCGCCTCGGTCTTGTTCATGGCCGTCGCGACGACGCTGATAGCGCCGCCTTTTATTAAGGTGCTGTTCGCCGAGGACCGCGACGGCGATGGGATGCCGGATCTGCCTGACCCCGATGACGTCCGGGACGATTTCGCGAGGATTGGATGATAACGCACAACGTTTGGGGCCGGTCCCGCCGTCAAATGATGGATATGTTGCGGAGAATATTTCTACTTGGGCTGTTGCTGGCCGCTGCGGTTATTGTGCCCGCACAATCGGCGCAGTTTCGCTCGATACGGATCTCGACTGAACCAAACGCCATCGTCTGGATCGACGGTGTCAGGTTCGGTAAGACGGATGCGAATGGCAGCCTTGCTGTATCGACCATCTCCGCCGGCTCCCACTCGCTTAAGGTCCGGGCAGACGGATTCAAAGAGAAGACCCAAACGCTCGCCGCCGGGCAAAAGGGCGATGTTGTGGTCGCCCTGGTCAAGACGACGGACGAGGCTGAACTCGCTTTTCAGGAGGCCGAGCGGCTAAACCTGGTCGATCGCGATAAGGCGGTCGAGGCTTTTCGCAAGGCGGTCCGACTGCGGCCCAACTATCCCGAGGCATATGTTGCGATGGCACGTACGCTCGCTGAGATGGGCGACCTGGAGGAAGCCGAGAGATCGATCGCACAAGCGCAGAAGTACAGGCCCGGATTTGCAGAGGCGACTGCCGTGCTCGGACGCATCCATAAGGACGCGGGTTATGACGAGAAGGCGATCGCGACATTCAAGCGCGCGATCACAGAGGGCCGAGGCTTTCAGCCTGAGGCGTATGCCGGGCTCGGACTCTTTTACAAGGAAAAGGCCGAAGGCCACGGCGGTGCGGGCGAATTCGCTGCTGAGTCGGCAGCCTACGCTGAGTCGGCAAAATACCTAAAACAGTCGCTTAGGCAACTCTCCGGAGCGCCGGACGCCGTCATTATCTATCAGCTCTTAGGCCTGATCTACGAGAGGCAAAAACGCTGGAGCGACGCCATCGCGACTTATGAGGAATTCCTGCGGATCTTCCCTGACACAGTCGAGGCGACGGCCGTTCGCTCATTTATAGTGCAGATAAAAAAGGAAGTGTCACTGTCGCAGCAGTGACACTTCCCGATCCTCTCGTTGAAGCTTGAGCTATTGGATCTCGACCCAGTCGCCCGTGTGGATTTCCTGGCCCGTTCGTGTGATCACGACCGTTGCCGTGCGTTCTTTGACATTCAAAACGACTGCCTCGCCCACGATCTTGCGAAGGTCGGGCCGGCCTCGTTTTGCGTCAGCCGTCGTTACGTGGCTCCCTTGGGCACGCTCGCCCGACTGGCGTGAGGCTTGGTTAGAGAACTTGCCGCCCTTATATTCCTCGCTCTGAAAGCCGTAATCGCGGCTGGTGGTGTTTTCGTTCTGCGGCCGCTTCATCAGGTTCCCGTCGTCCAGCGGGCGAAAGATCGTCAGCTTGTCGCCGATACGGACATTGTCCTCGGCGCCGAGATCAACATAGGCGATAAAGTCGCGCGAGAGCATTTCGGCGCCGTCCCGCGACATCAGGATGCGTCCTGTAGCCTTGCCTGAGGGGTCGGCAAAGAGGTCAAGGGGCGGCAGGGGCTCGTGAAGCGGACTCGTGCGTTTTTCGGTAGCCTGTACCAGGTCGCCAAGCAGAAAGCTGCCGCATGACGCTGTGACACGAGCAACTGAGACAGTATCTTTGACCCTGACGACCTCGAGGGCTCCGAGTTCCTGCACCCAGTAGCCGATATTACTCTTGTCGGTCCAGGCGCTCTTGACAGAGCCGCGAGGCCGTACGACCGCGAACATATCGCCGACGCTTACACCTTTGTCGCGGCCCATGTTTATGTAGACGAGATCGCCCTCCGCAGAATGGTAGCCGTCGGCCTCATTTTGGGCACCAACGATCCGGTTAACCGTGCTGATAGCGGCCGTCTGGATAAATCCGGCGCAATATAGGTTATTGCCCACCGCGGTCGCCATTTTCGCTCGTTCCTTCTCGAGAATGAGTGTCGGATTCCCGCGTGTATTCTGCGCCGCGGCGGCAGATGTTATCGAAAGCGCGAGGATCGCGGAAAATAAGATTCGGAACGTAAAGGTTGTTTGAAAACTCACGGGCATCTCCTTTTGACTGATGGTATCGCCGCACGAATCGCCCGAACGGGCCGCGGCGTTTTGGGTCGAGGACCCAACAGGCCACGTCTATTGTAAACCCGGCCGAACGAACCGGTCAACAAGTTTTTACACTCGTCGGGCCCACGTTTGCGTCGGCATTTCCCGATTTGCTAGTATCAACGCTTGCGGTACGGCCCACACCGTCCGCATGTCCACACCAAGCCGGTGTAGCTCAGCTGGTAGAGCAGTTGATTTGTAATCATCAGGTCGGGGGTTCAAGTCCCTTCACCGGCTCCAGTATTAGATCTGAGGATAGCGGGCCACAACCTGGCAATCTCGGGAGAAGGGGGATGAACTCGGTTTCGTCCGGTACGGGGTCCACGCTGCCGCTCCCGGTCCTGATCTGACGCCCGGCATCAAACCATTACTGACGTTTTGAGCACTTTGCCCCGAAAAAAAAGGCCCCCTTGCGGAGGCCTCGGTCCGGCGTAGTTCGACAGATTTTACTTGCCGATAGCGTCGAGGATTGCTTGGGCGGCTTGTTCGACAACGACGGAGATGATGTCGTCGCCGTCGGACTTTGCCTTGGCCTTGAACTGTGTCGACAGGACGGCCGAATTGTCAGCGGCGGCCGCGACCTTGATCTCGAGCGTGACCTCGTCCTTCTTTTTGACGTCGCCGGAGAGCGAACCGGCGGTGACGATGGCATTCGTGGCCATCTGGCCCGCGATATTCCCTGCGACGCTGCCCGTGTGGCCGATGCCGGTCTGGCCGACGGTCTGGGCGATCAGCTTGCCAAAGCCGAATCCGCCGCCGCCGCCTTTTTTGTGCGAGGCGGTCGCGTTGACGATGTAGTCGCACTGCTTCTCTCTCGCCTCAGCGGCCTGGGCCGAGGGCAGCTTGGCGTCGAGCGTGACGACCTCGACCTTTGTGCCCTTAAAGTATTCGCCGAGCGAATTGGCGACCGCAGCGCTCAGGTCCGACGCCGAGACGCCCTCGCCGACGGAACCGATCTTGACATTCGCGAGGCCGACGCGGATCGTGCCCTCTCGTTTTGCGGCGACCGGAGCAGCAGCGGTATTCGCCGATGAAGCCGTCGTCTTGAGGCTTGAGCCGAATGCAGAGCTGGATGACGGCGTTTTCGCCGACGCGGTGTTCCCGTAGCCCGACGTCGAGGCCGACGCATACAGCTGCTGAGAATCGGACACCTCGCGGTAGCCCGCGGGCACGTCGAACAGGGCCGCGTCGAGTGTGGCTTTGGACAATTCAACGACCTCCTGCACCATCGTGTAGCTCTCTTTGCCCGAGGCGTCGTAGGTCGTCATCTTTTGCCAAACGGGATAACCGGTCTTGCCGGTGCCCGAGGTCCGCGACACGATCTTGTCGGTACAGCCGCCGCTGTTCTTGGCGTTGTAGGGCGTGTAATTGCGGTTCTGCTGGCACGTGAGCCCAAACTCGGCGTCGATCACCCACATGTCCATCTCCATCTTGGTCTTGGACTGTGAACACGCGTCGGGCGACGAATCGGTCTCGATCGTCTGAATGATGTGCCGCGCCGTGTAGCCGAACATCTGCTTGCGCTCGCCCGTGTCTCGGGTCGTCGTTGTTATGTACATCGTGCCGCCGCGTGTCACGGGAACCTGCTTTGTGCCGCTCGTAGGCTGAGCGGCAACGCCCGAGCCGTCATTGTAAAGCGAGACCATATACGTTTTTGCCGCGGGATTTATCTGCAGGTCACGGCCGAGGTCGCACTGCGTGAGCGAGACGCTCATGCCGCCCATGATCTCGCTGCGCTGGCGTTTGCCCTTGATGTAAACGGTGTTCTCGGTCACCTGGCCGCTCATGGTCTGCTTCGATTTGATCTTGACGTCGGCGAATGCCGCCGACGAAACAGTTAGGATTGCTGCGATAAGTAAGATTGCCTTTTTCATGATCTGTCTCCGTTATGAATTCTCCCGGCTGTATCGCCGTCAAAAGGTAAGGCGTGAGCATGTCGCGAAAAGTATCAGGTGGCTGCAAATTTATTCACCACAGAGACGCGGAGGGCACAGAGGAGGAGAAGATCTTAGTTTTCTCCGTGTCTCTGTGCCCTCAGTGGCTAGTTTGTTAGTTGTTCAGCCGACCAGGCCGGCGTAGTTGTCGGCGTATTTCGGCGGCAGCGGAGCGTCGAGGAACTTAGCCCAGTTCTCGGGATTGACCGTTTTGGCGTAAACCTCGGCCATCTCGGGCGTGTTGACCTCGATCATGAAGCGGTTCTCGACCCAGACCTCGATCAGCTGAAAAAGGCCGCGGCCGCGATTGGCGGTAAAGCACCGCCAGCCCTCGCGTTTAGCGATGGCCTTGATCGACTCTTCGTCGAGCGGCGAATTGATGTTGAGATGAACGGACCCGAAAAGCGACCGGTCGTTGCCCGGCACGAACGTCGCCTCAAACTCGTCCGTGATCGTCTCGCGTGTGAAGTTCTCTTCTTCGGGCAGACCTTCGCCGGGCACAAGATGAACGTCGGCCGGTATGATCTCGACCATCGTCCCGCGGCCGTCGTCGGCAAAGGCGACATAACCGCCGGGACTCGGCGGAAAAGGCATTGCGTAACCGCCCCAAAGCTCTGCGAGGACATTTGCGACGTGTTCCGGGTTATTAACTCCGATAGAAATATGATTGATCATTGCGTTTCTCCCAATATGAAATTCGGAACAAATATCGTCCCTCATCCACTAAGGCGAAACGCGCGGGGAAAAAGTATCAGTGGCAGTTGCAGCGGCAGGGGAGAGGCTACTGCCGCTGGCTCAATTCCCCGTAAAGCCACGCCTTGGCCATTTTCCAGTGGCGTTTGACGGTGATGACAGAGACGCCGAGGACCTCGGCGACCTCTTCGGACGTAAGGCCGCCGAAATATTTGAGTTCGACGACCTTCGCTTTGGCGGGGTCCATCTTCGCGAGTTCGGTAAGGGCGTCGTCGAGAGCGATGAGCTCGGTGCTTTGCTCGTCGGAGGCGTCGATCTCGTCGTTGAGGGTGACGATGTGAAGCTCGCCGCCGCGTTTTAGCGCGTTGTGCTGGCGGGCGTGATCGACGAGGATGCGCCGCATCTGGTTCGCGGCGACGCCGACGAAGTGTGCCTTGTTCTGCCACGAGACCTGGGTGATGTCGATCATCTTCAGGTACGCTTCGTTGACGAGAGCGGTCGGCTGCAGCGTATGCCCGCTGCGTTCGCGCCGCAGGTAACCCGCAGCAAGCCGCTTCAGCTCGTCGTAGATCAGCGGGAGCAGCTCGTCGACCACACCGGTCCGGCCCGCGGAGAGATCTTTCAGTAGCAAAGTGACACTTTCCGGCCTCATTTGTGTAGGCAACATCATATCGGATTTTGTTTCACCAGGGGGAAAACTTTACGCCCTGTGGAAAAAATGTGAAACGTTT
>CAZWSK010000158.1:0-5806 GCA_964636445.1 uncultured Chloracidobacterium sp. | reverse complement strand
CACCTCGAAATCACGGGTTGCCGGTCGTACTGGAAAAGGGATTATCAGATGAGAGGCGTACTCAGCGACGCTAGTATCCAGGCCCGGGTTTTCGGCCCAGCAGACCTCTGTTAACTTTTTTGCCCTCTTTAGCTAGGATATTACGCATATGGATAAAGAAGGGCGCTCCGCGAGTGGATAGGAACAGACGGTTTCTGGCGGCACGTGGCCGGGTCATATCTGACAGTGAGGTAAAGAGCATGAATAAAGTAATCGCATCAGTCGTATTGTTAGCACTAGCGTTGTCATTCGCTCCCCGAGCGGGGGCCATGGACCTTGTACGTGCCGAAACGCGGACGGATCTTGCCGCGACCACATTCGGGGCAACGGGGCAAGGCACTATCGTGGCCATCATCGATCGGGGCATCGACTGGAAAAATAACGATTTTCGCAACGACGACGGGACGACACGTATCAAGTACATCTTTGACATGACCGACAACACCGGGGCGAATGCGCCGGGCAACACGTACGGTGTCGGCACTATTTATACCGAGGCGCAGATCAACTCGGCGCTCACTGGCGGACCCCAACTTGCGACCCGTGACGCCGTCGGCCACGGCACGACGACGACAGCGATTGCCGCAGGTAACGGCAGGAATATGCCCGACCGGCGATACAAGGGGATCGCGCCAAATGCCTCGATCATTTCCGTGAAGTTCACATCGGAAGGCGCCCCTGCTCATGGAACTCAACCGGCAGAGGCGCCTTTCTATAACGCTACTCTATTCCCGAAAGCCCTGGATTTTGTCCGGGATAAGGGTGCCGAGCTCGGGATGCCGGTGGTCATGCTGGCGAACTTCGGCACGCTCAACGGCCCGACGGACGGGACCAGCGAAATGGCGCGAAAGATCGACTCGACAGTCGGTCCGGGCAAACCCGGCATTGCCTTCGTCACAGGAACGGGAGATGAGGGCGGCATGCCGAATCACGCGGGCGGCAATGTCGCACAGGGCGGAACGGCGTCGATCCAACTACAAAAGACAACTGCCGGCACCCTGCGGATAGACCTGTGGTATCCGGGAGCAGACCGCTTCAACGTGCGTATCGTTACGCCGACCGCGGGCTCCTTTGGCCCCTATATCTCACCCGCGGGGAATAGCAATGCGGATACGGTGTCGAACGCGCAGTTCAACTACTATCACCGCGGCTCCGCAGTTCCGTTTTACGGAGCCATGAACGGCAAGCGGGAGATAATGATCGACATTGCCGGGCCGGCGGGTACGTATAACATCGAATTGATCGGGGCGACGGTCACAGCGGGCGGTAGGTTCGACGGCACCATCAATCCGTCGCGCCTGGGGTTCAACAACAGATTACTGAATTTTGTCGTTCCGGGCAGCATCATCGACCAGGCGACGGCTCACTACAACATTGCTCCCAACAGCTATGTTATCCGAACAAGCTGGACCGACATTGACGGGATACCCCGCACGGTCAACGGTGAGGGAAATGTTGGTGAATTGTGGCTCGGAAGCAGCGTCGGGCCAACGTTTGACGGCCGGCTCGGCGTGGATCTGAGCGCGCCGGGCGATCGCGTGGTCACGACGTACAATCCGACCTCTTACTGGGCGACCTTCAGACACAATATGATCCAGGGCGGAGCCGGAAACTACGGCCTCGCGAGCGCAGTGAGTGCGGCTGCACCCCAAGTCACAGGGCTCGTGGCACTGATGCTGCAAAAGAATCCTCGGCTCGACGCGGCGCAGATCAAAACGATGCTCCAGCAATCTGCACGCTCTGACAGCTTTACCGGTACTACGCCAAATCCCAACTGGGGCTATGGAAAAATGGACTCTTATAAAGCCGTCGAACTGGCGGTCAGGTCGGCCGCGCGAACGCCGTTTGATTACGACGGTGACGGCAAGACCGACTTTTCGGTGTTTAGGCCGTCAAGCGGTGCGTGGTATCTTCAGCGCTCTACCGCCGGTTTTCAAGGCCTCCAGTTTGGCGCGGACGGCGACAAGCTTACGCCGGCGGATTACGATGGGGACGGCAAGACCGATATTGCCGTTTATCGTCCGTCGTCGGGCCAATGGTATGTCTTGAATAGTGCCACCGGGACCGTGAGCTATCCTGTTTTCGGCTCGTCCGAGGACCTGCCGGCACCCGGCGATTTTGACGGAGATGGCAAGGCCGATCTGGTCGTCTTCAGACCCTCGCAGGGTATTTGGTATCGCGTGAATTCGACTAATGGTTCGTTCTTCGCATTCCCCTTCGGGCAGTCGGGAGACGTGCCGACCGTAGGCGATTTTGACGGGGACGGAAAAAACGACTACGGGATCTTTCGGCCGTCGGTAGGTGATTGGTACAACGTTCGAAGTTCCAATGGGTCACTGTTCGGAGAGCGGTTCGGGCAGGCAGGCGACAGGATCGCGCCGGCAGACTATGACGGAGACGGGAAGACCGACCTCGGGATATTCAGGCCGTCCACGGGGCTGTGGGTTGTTCGTAAAAGCGCGACGTCGACCTATTCGTATTCGGTATTCGGAGCACCGGCCGATATCCCTATCTCAGGAGATTACGACGGGGACGGCAAGGCCGATATCGGCGTGTGGCGGCCTTCGGATGGCACTTGGTACATCCAGCGTTCTTCGAATGGATCATTCCTGGTGTTCCCGTGGGGGCAGAATGGGGACGTGCCGACGCCGAGTGCCTACGGCAATTGACTGGAGGGCAAGCATCCTGCTTGCCGGCTGGGAGGGTGAGCATCTTGCTCGCCCTCTTTTTTTCGATTAGGTTGAGTGGGGATGTTCGCATTGGCAAGCAGGATGCTTGCCCTCCCAGCAGGCAAGCAAGATGCTCGCCCTCCAGTCGGCCGAGCGTATTCTGGACAATTGGCGGTGGAGAATGGACAATGGCTTGAGCATTTCGAGTTGTTCGTTCTCCATTGTCGTTTATGAAGGTGCGTTGGCGGTTTGGGGTGATCGCGGGGTTGTTCCTCGCTGTTTTTTCGCTGTACCCGCAGCTGAAGATGGTCTATCTCCGCGGGGCGGAGTGGAACGGGCATTACTCGTATAACGACATCGACGAGGTCGCTTACTCGGCTTACCTGAAAGCCCTGATCGACGGGCGGCCGCGGAAGAACGATCCTTACACGGGGCGTGACGACTCGCCCGAACATCCGCAGGAAGAGTCTTTATTCTCGATACAATTTGCGGCGCCGTATTCGATCGCCTTGCCGGCGAGGCTGCTGGGCGTGCCGGCGACCTGGGCGATGACGATCTCGGGAGCGGTGGCGGCGTTTTTGACGGCGCTCGCGATCTTTTGGCTGATCAGGAAGATAACCGGCGACGACTGGTTCGCGATGGCGGGCAGTATCACCGTGCTCGCGGGCGGCGCCATATTTGCCGGCGAAGGCGCGATCGGCGAGATCACCGGCTGGAGTTACGCGTATCCGTATTTTCCGGGATTCAGGCGATATGTGCCGGCGATGGCGTTTGCGGCGTTTTTTGTTTTAGGTGCGCTGTTATGGAAGATCATAAGCGCCGAGCACACGGCCGCAGAGAACCACCCCGCCGCCGAAGCGGCGGCACCCCTCCTTCGTAAGGAGGGGAGCTCTGAATCGCGAATCTCCTCGTCTCCTTTTCTCCTCATCTCCCTTTCTATCGTTGCCTTCGCATACACGGTCTTTTCGTACTTTTACGTCTGGACGACGGCGGTGGCTTGGTTGGGGTGTTTGGGACTACTGTGGTTGATCGTGCGGCCGGAGGGCGTTTGGCGGGACGTGCGATCGCTAGGTTTGCTCGCGGTCGGGTGCGTGGCGGCTTTGGTGCCGTATGCGTATCTGCTGTCGAAGCGTTCGCACACGATGGACGATGTTCAGATGGTCGTTAAGACGCGGGCCCTCGACCTGACGCGGCCACCCGAGATCATCGCATTCGTTGTGCTGGCGATGCTGGGCGTAGCGGTCGTGACGAGGCAATTCGATCTGCGCGATCGAGCCGTTTTATTTACTGCGTCGCTCGCTTTGTCCGTGATCGTCGTCTTTAATCAGCAGGTCATCAGCGGCCAATCGCTGCAGCCGATCCATTATCAGGTATTCATCGGGAATTACGTCGCGGGATTGTCGCTGGTGCTGACGCTAGGACTATTGCTTTGGCGGCGTGCGGAACGGCCCGCGGCGATGCGAATGGCATCCGCCGCACTTGCGATGATCGCGATCGTTTGGGGATTTGTCGAATGCCATTACACGGTGAAGATCCTCGACGACGTCAACGTGCTGCGCGACGAGGCGCTGCCGGTCGCGCGGCGGCTGACGGAGATCGACGCGAACGACCCGGGCCGATTCAAAAAGGTCGTGCTGCATCTCGGCATCGCTGAGGCCGACGACCTGCCGACCGTGGCGCCGCAATCTGTTCTATGGGCGCGACACCAGCACGTCTTTGCGGGCGTGACGTGGGACGAGAACAAAGAGCGTTATTATCAGCTCTTATATTATCAAGGCGTTCGCGGGCAGCAGCTCGCGGACGCGATGATGCACGGGAACGACTTCGTCTCGATGATCGCCCTGTTTGGCTGGGGACGGCACACCGACCGGCTGAATTCCCAATACAAGCCGCTGACGTACGGCGAGATCCAGGCCGAGGCGATGCGGTATGAGCGTTATGCGCAGGAGTTTGACGCGTCGCGGGCAGTTCGTTTGGATTACCTCGTCACACCGAATGAGCCGAACGTTTTCTTCGACAATATCGATAAATGGTATGAGCGTGACGCGGGCGAGACCATCGGTAAGTACGTGCTTTACAGGCTGACGCCTCGGGCGTGATAAAAAAAGACCGCCTTTCGGCGGTCAATTGGTATTACTAAAAAAATATAAGTACTGCTTCAAGCCGCGGCCAAAAGGTCGTTTGAGGTTTCGGCAAATACGCGTCTGCCGTTCATAGCATCGTCAATGATCTCGCGAACCGCGGACGCATCGGGGTTAACGTCCATGCGGGCACAGGCCCTAAGATGCCTGATGATGCCCTCGGCTGCGATCTCCATCGTCTCACCGGTCAATTTTGAGAACCGGCGTGCCTGAATGTGATCGATCTGCAGAACTCTGTCCTGCAAGGTCATTGGTCTAGCTGCTGCCACTTTAGTGTCTTCTCCTTCGTCTTAATTCGCCCCCGTATGGGACGCTAAAATAGTCAAAACCCTCAGCCTGTGACTTCTGCTGAAAACATCGCTCGGACGCCCGGTCTCAACTGTACTTTAGATGTTATCAGAGTATGAATTGCATTGTCACGAACTTTTTTTAGCGCAGGGCCAAAAAAAGGAACAACCGGACAATATTGCCGGTCGTTCCCGAGATACTACAAGATGCTGTGGTATGTGTTTAAGCCACAGCGTCCTTCATAGCTTTGCCGAGGCTGAACTTCACCGTGGTCTTTGCCGGGATGCGGATGACCGCGCCGGTGGCGGGATTGCGGCCGTCACGAGCCTTGCGCTGGGTCTTTTTCAGCTTTCCAAAACCCGGGAGCGTGAACTCTCCGTTCTTCTTGACCTCGCTGGTGGCGAGCGATGCGAGAGCGTCGAACATAGCTTTGACGTCCGATTTCTTGCAATTGCACGAGCCTGCCAAGCTATCAATGATCTGCGATTGTGTCATACGAGCCATAGTTGAATAACCTCCAAATTGTTGGGTTGTAGAATCTAAAACTTCCTAGTGAACAACGCCGGACGCGGGCATCCGACCGAAGGGAAAAAGCGCCAATCAAAAAAGCTGACTGGTCGGGGCGGCAAGATTCGAACTTGCGGCCTCACGGTCCCAAACCGTGCGCAC
>CAZWSK010000157.1:3042-5815 GCA_964636445.1 uncultured Chloracidobacterium sp. | reverse complement strand
TTCCAGCACGTCGATCTTCATCTGCACGGCCTGGGCGATGAAGCCTGTGATTATACCTGTCAGCGTATCGCCGTTCCCGGCCTTCCCGAGGCCCGAGTTGCCGGTCGGATTGACGACAACGCGGCCGTCCGGCGAGCCGATCAGATTGCGTTCGCCCTTTAAAACCAAGAAAAGGTTATGCTTCGTCGCAAAGTCGCGGACGGCCTGAACGCGGTCTTTGATCGCTTCCTCGAATTGTTCCTTTTCGAGTCCAAGCATCTTTCTAAACTCGCCTTCGTGCGGTGTCAGGATGAGCGGCAGGTCATCGCTTGCCGAAGTCGCCCACGGCGACAGAGCCGTCAGGCCGTCGGCGTCAATGATGACGGGTGTTTGCCGTTCCTCTACGATCCGGCGAACGAACGCCTTCGTCTCGTCCTCTTTCGACGAGAGGCCGCTGCCGATCGCGACAGCGTCGACGTTCTTTGAAAACCCATTGACCTCATCAGCCGCCTTCGCCGCCGCCGAACCGTCCTCGGTTTCAGATATCCCGCGAACCATCACCTCAGGCTGAACTCTCGCAACGATCGAGTCCCGCGAACCCTCAGGCACCGCCAAAGTCACCAGTCCGCACCCAGACCGGATCGCCGCATCACCCGCCAAAACAGCCGCTCCTGTGTAGTTCTTTGATCCAGCGATCAGTAAAGCGTGGCCACGTTTGTTTTTGTAAGAAGAATCGCTGAACTCACTCTGAGCGAGCCACTGGGCGGCGTCGTCTTGTTCAGCTAAAAACAACTGCGACGGCTGTTCTTCCACCAGCCACGGGTCGGTGCCTATCTCGGCTACTAAAAGCTCGCCGTTGAAGCCCGATGCCTTAGGCAGAATATTCCCCGCCTTCGGCGCCGTAAACGTGACGGTGACGTCTGACTGCAAAGCGATGTCCATTTGTGCGCCAGAATCTGAATTTAGCCCTGAAGGAATGTCTACCGCTACTCGCAGTAACGAATCATAGGGAGGTCCCGAAGTCAGGAAATTGATCTCGTGAATGATGTTGTAAACCCATATGTCTAGAGGTCTACTCAGGCCTGTTCCGAAAATTGCATCGACAATGACATCCAATCCGTCGAACAAAGGTATCTGGGCCTCATTCCATTCGTCCTTCGAGACGACCTCGCGGAGTTCGCAAAACGGGCTTGTGTAAACATCGTCATAGGTGAAATCCTCCGCACAAAGGACGCCGAAATTGATTCTAGCGTCGCCCTTCGTGTCCTTTATTCGTCCAAGCAGCACGACGTCCACAACGGCTCCGTCGAGCCCAAGGTGTCTAGCTATCACTGCCCCGTCGCCACCGTTGTTTCCAGGGCCGCACAGAATAAGGACCTTTTTGCCTTCAACCGACCCGCCGAGTTTGTCCGTGATGACCCGAGTGACCGCACGCGCGGCATTCTCCATCAAAAGTATCGATGGAATACCGTCGTCTTCGATCGTCATGCGGTCGACCTCGCGCATTTGGCTGGCTGTGAGGACCTTTTGCATAGGAATATATTCCCACGAAATACACGAAAGTCACGAAAAGAAGTGCATTCTTCCTTTCGTCCCTTTCGTGCCTTTCGTGGGCAAAGAAAAAGGCCGCACCTCGCGTGAGGTGCGGCTCGGATTCAACTTGGAGATCATGAACAGACCTCACGCTTGGGAGCGGCAGTCAAATGTTTGCCACTGTGCTCTTACACGCTTATCTTCCGTTCATTAAATAGAAACCGCCAATCGCCCGCACCTTCCATAAATTCCGCATCGAACCGATATATGGGCCGACAGTAAATAAAGATACGGCGAATATTCAGAAATTTCTTGACATTTACGCATGTACGTGCTATCTTTGCAACACGCTTGATCTTTGAAAATGTAATGCTCCACCGGCGTGGCGTGTAAGACACTGTAAGACAGCTTTTGTTTTTTTCGTTTTCTGCGGGACAGTGCAAAAATGCGGTAATAATCCTTGGTATTGCAACACTTAGGCTCCCACGAGGTGTGGGACACGGCCCGGACAATGCGGGATAAACCCCGAATTATTTTTTTTCAAAAATGAGCGGGACAAGGCCGAAAGTGGCCGGTAACTGGTTTAGTTGCAGCATTTAGACTGTCCCACAATGGTCCGGGACACCAGCGGGACACGGGCCGCTAGATCCGTTTTTTTTCAAAAGCAGGCGGGACAGGGCCAAAAAGGCGTTCTAACTCCTTTACTGTCAACACTTAGACTGTCCCGCGAGATAGCGGGACAGTGGCGGGACACCGCGGGACACTCACCGCCGGCGGCGGGACAAAAAACGGGCCGTCGAGGCCCGTTTCACGAAAAATGGTGATCCCGGGTGGATTCTAACCACCGACCTTCCGCTTAGGAGGCGGACGCTCTATACAGCTGAGCTACGGGACCGGGTGTCGGAACCCGCTGCGTAAGCGGCGGGCCAGTTCGAGACGCGTTCATCCAAGCGAACTGGCCGCCCGCTTACGCAGGCGGTTCTGACTACGAGTCGTATTGTATCAGCGACCTGACGTCGTACTTCGAGAGTTTGTCGCGGCCGTGGAGAAAGTCCAATTCTACTACAAACAGTAGAGCGGCGACTTGGCCGCCGACGCTTTCGACTAGGTCGGCGACGGCGCGGGCCGTGCCGCCGGTGGCGAGAAGGTCATCGACGATCAGCACGCGGTGGCCTTCGCCTACGGCGTCCTTGTGCATCTCGAGCGTGTCCTGACCGTATTCGAGGTCGTATGACATCGAGACCTTTTCGGCCGGCAGCTT
>CAZWSK010000157.1:0-2942 GCA_964636445.1 uncultured Chloracidobacterium sp. | reverse complement strand
TGCAATGCGGCACCTGATCTTAGCTTCCATTCTGATCGTAGCATCGGCGTTTGCCGCGCTCGCTCAGCAGCGGCCGCTTCTCACCGACGATATCGACATCACGCCGCCAGGGGCGATCGAGATAGGTGCGGGCTTCGATTTTTTCCAGGACGCCAAATTCCCTCTCGCCGGCATCAAGGGGGACCTGACGCGCATCGGCGACATTCGCGTTCGTACTGGTTTTGCATCGAACTTCGAGTTTCAGGTCGAGGGCAGCATTCGCAATTATGTTGCGATCAACTCGCAGGGGCCGTCCGCGATACCGCTGAACATCACCGGCAACTCGACGAGCGACGTTGATGATTTTACCGTCTCGGGCAAGATCAAGCTGCGAAACGAGAAGAAAGGCTGGCCCGCGATCGGTTTCAAGTTCGGCTTTCAGATGCCGAACACGAACCAGAGCAACGGTGTCGGGACAAACCAGACGAACGTTTTCGGCAAGCTGATCTTTCAAAAGAAGTTCGGCAGCTTCGTCGGCAACACGCCAAAATTCACGGCGATCGGCAATCTCGGAATGGTGATCATGACCGCCCCGCTCGAGCGGTTCACGCAAAACGACCTGCTGCTGTACGGCTTTGCCGGTATTTACCGCGCGACCCGGCACGTGAACATCGTCAGCGAGATCAACGGCCGAATGAACACGCGCAAGGGCGACGCACCCCTCGGCACCGAGGGCATCGGGCAGTTTCGCGTGGGCGCTCAGGTCAAGGCTTCGGGACTGCGATTTGATACAGCCGCCGCGTTCGGGCTGACAAAGTTTAGCCCTAGAACAGGTTTCATCTTCGGCGTGACCTATCAGTCGCCCACCGTATTTAAACCGGCTCAATAAATTAGATATTGATAGGCGAGTTTCCGCGGCCAAGGTGCGGTGCCGTGCGTATGGCTTCGTTCACGAAGTGCTTTGCGATCCCGACCGCATCTTTCAGCTCGCGGCCCAGAGCAAGGTTTGCGGCGATCGCTGAAGCAAGCGTGCAGCCGGTGCCGTGAGTGGCTGTCGTGTCAATGAACTCGGCCTCTAACACGTTCAGGTCATCGCCGAGGAAAAGGAAGTCCTTTGCTTTATGGTTCTTTGACAACATATGTCCGCCCTTAACGAGAACGTTTCGGGCTCCCATTTGGCGCATGATCGCGGCGGCTTTTTCGATCGCATCTTCTGAGTCGATAGCCAGCCCGGCGATACGCTCGGCCTCAGGCAGATTCGGCGTCACGAGGTCCGCGAGCGGGAAAAGCTGTTCGATCAAAACGCGGAGGGCTGCGTCATCGATCAGGTCAAAACCCGACGTAGAACGCACGACGGGGTCGACGACGACATTTTTTAGTTTACGCTCTGAGATCATGTCAGCAACGGCCTCGATGATCTCGCCGGTGGGCAGCATTCCGGATTTGATCGCGGCGACGTCCAGATCGTCGAAAACTGCCTCGGCCTGATGACGGACGGAATCAGCAGTTTGATGGACCGCACCGAATACGCCGACGGTATTCTGAAAAGTCACCGACGTGATGACCGAGGTTGGAAAACAGGCGTAGCGAGCAAACGTCTTGATGTCCGCGACAATGCCCGCACCGCCCGATGGGTCGAGTCCGGCGATCGTCATACAGACAGGAGGTTTTTGATGATTGCTCGTCATGGCTTGATCGCATCCATTATCGCACGCAGCGAATCGGGATCGTTCATTTCGCGAATAGCGGCGACGCCAGCGGCTCCTGCTGCGAAGACCGATGCGGCATTGTTGGCGGTAACGCCGCCCACAGCGAGCACAGGAAAGTTGCCGAGCTTTTCGCATACGAGCTGGAGCTGATCAAGACCGGTGGGCTCCTTTCCCAGCGTCGCGTAGACAGGGCCAAAAAGCACAAACTCTGCCTGCGCGGATTCCCTTTCGGCCTCTGATACGTCATGCACAGAGCGGCCGATCAGCAGATCGGGAAATTGGGACCTGACGACCGCCGTCGGCAGCGAGTCGGACCGCAGATGAACACCGTCAGCTCCTGCGGCAGCGGCTATGTCGGCTCGGTCATTTACAAGAATTTTGGTTGACGAACCGCGAGCGATCTCGACAGCGGCGCGAGTTAATTCGAATAGCAGACGGCCGGACAGATGCTTCTCGCGGATCTGTACCATCGACACTCCGTGCTCGACGCCGAGACGTACGGATTCGAGGACCGCTTCGCCCGATGCGGCGTCTGTATCCGTCGCGAGGCCGCGTGTGATGAGATAGCTGATAGGCCTATCGATCGCGGCCATTGTCGTTTTGCGAGCCCTGAAGCATTCGGACGCTCTGATTGAAGTGCGTCATCTCCCAGATCGCGATGAGGACGTTCAGTGCGCCAAGCCCCGTGACCGCTCCGCGAAACCACGTGGACGCGACCGTTCTTTGGATCACAGGTGCACCGGCCTTGTCGGCGAGATAGACGAGAAGCGCGTTCTCGCCCCACGGGCCGAACAACGCGTCCCACGGCGCGAGGATAAGATATGCCCCGAGCAGGAGGCACAGGATAATGAAGAAAACGACCGTGAGCCGCTCGACCATAAACGTTGAGTATAGCGATTTAGCCGCACCTTGCGGTAATGCGAAATTCCTCATAATCTAACGCCGAGACATGAGCAAGGACATCGATCTGTGGCGTTTTATCGCGTCCCGCCTCGAGCGGGGCGAAAACGTAATGCTGCTTGTCGTTGCCGAGAGCTCAGGCTCGAGCCCCGGCAGGGCCGGCTATAAGATGGCCGTTGCCGAGGATGGCGAGCTGATAGGCAGCATCGGCGGCGGCATCATGGAAGTGAATTTGGTCGAGGCGGCCAAAAAGCGGCTGAGTTCCGGCGATCAGAACAACGAACTCGTCGAGCAGGTGCACAGAAAGGACGACGAGCACGCCAGCGGGATGATCTGCTCGGGAAGGCAGGCCGT
>CAZWSK010000156.1:541-5838 GCA_964636445.1 uncultured Chloracidobacterium sp. | reverse complement strand
GTGAAACTGGGATGAACGTCGCTGCCCTCCGCTTGTGTCAGCCTCTGCTGGGCAGAGCCGTCAAGATTCATCGTGTAGATCTCGTCATTGCCGTCGCGGTCGCTCGAGAACGCGATCTTCTCGGGAAAGGAACCCGCACCCGAACTCGATGCGAAGATATAAGCCGAGCCCTGGTCATTTATCGTCCCGCTGTCGCCGGTCGCTCCGATGATGGCCGAACCATTGCGCAACGCAACGCTCGCACCGAAGCGGTCATTGAAGCCTGTCGCCGTGCCCGGAAGTTTCTGCTGCTGGTCCCACGTGTTGCCCGTTCTCGCGAACACATACGCGGAGCCCGGGCGGTTCACAAAAACGCTCGGCTCAAGTCCGACAATGATCGTCTCGCCATCGATCGCGACGCTTCGGCCAAAACGGTCCTGGTCTTGGCCGTCGGCAGCGGTGAGCTTTTGCTGAGGGATCCAGAAAATGCCGGAGCGAACGAAGACATAGGCCGAACCCTTGGGCGAGCCGTCGACGATGTCCTTCCAAGCTCCGATCACAGCAGTCTCCCCGCTAACGGCGACGCTAAAACCGAATTCCGCTCCCGACACACCGTCGGCGGCCGTTAGCTTCTGTTGCTGAGACCAAGAGGCTCCGCCTCGGATAAAGACATACGCGGCGCCTTGATTCGTGTTTCCCCCCACCGTCGCAAAACGAGAACCGGCCACAAGCGTCTGTCCGTCGAGCGCAATGCAGCGTTGGAAGCCGAAATAGTCACCCGGAACTGCGTCGTTCGGGACCAGCTTCTGCTGCTCGGTCCAAGTGGTTCCCTTAACAAAAATATACACGGCCCCGGTTGTCGTTCCACCGCTGGAGCCGACAGCCACTGTGACACCGCTGATCGCGACCGACGAGCCGAATTGATGCCCTGCGCTGCTGTCCGACCCATTAAGGCGGGTTTCCTCATTCCAGACGGTGCCGGTCCTGACGAAGACGTAAGCGGAACCTTGATCCGCGAGCCCGCCGACCCAATCATCAGAGGCCCCCACCACTATCCTCTCGCCGTCGATCGCTACGCTGTAACCAAAGCGGTCGCCCGCTTCCCCGTCAGACGCAGTGAGCATCGCCTGCTCGACCCACGTATTGCCGCTCCTTACAAATACATATGCCGCTCCCTGAAAGGCGTTGCCGTTAACGGTCTGATTGAGGGCACCAACTACCGCCGTGAATCCGCTGATCGCGACGCTCTCGCCAAAGAAACTGAAGCCCTCGGGCTGAGACGCAAGGAGCTTTTTCCGAAGGGTAAATGCGTCCGCCTCCGGAATTTCCCCGCGAAAGTGTGCCTCATCTACCACGGTCTTGAGCGATTCGTACTGCCCTAGCCGCTTTAGAGTTTCGATAGCCTCGGCTCCGCTGCGGGCGGGCATCTGGCCGTCGCCGGTCGCGACCGTCGGCGACGCGGCAGCACGCGCAGCCATCGTCCGGACGGTACCCGTCCCCAGAACGACGCCAACCGAAATGACGATCAGCAGAGACGCAGGCCAATTGTGTAACACAACTGCGAAAATCGATAACGACCGTTTCAGCATAGTATTTATCCTTCGCAATTAATTCGTAATTCTCGCCGCGCGCGGCGCCGCACCCTGGTCTGGCGCGGCCACTCTACGGTTGCTTTGACCATCCACTATGGCCCGACCACCGGGTCATCGGCCGCAAGGCCGAACTGCTCGCTGGCGATTTGGCCGTTCGAGCTTCGCAGTATCCACCACGTTCCGTCACGGAACACTGCGATGTCCGTCTTGCCGTCACCGTCGTAATCCGCCGGGACGGGCCTGTCGGTCGTGATGCCGAATGGCGTCGCATCAAAATTCTGCGACGGGATTCCCGTCGGCCGGGCGATGTACCAGGTGCCGCCCGACGGGCGAAAGACCGCGAGATCGCCCCTGCCGTCGCCGTTAAAATCGCCGTTCACCGGAATGTCACCGGCAGTGCCAAATTGACTCGCCGTCGCTGTGAACGTCGTGCTCTGGTAGACATACCAGACCGAGTTTGACGGGCGGAAGACCGCCGGGTCGCGTTTCGCGTCTCCGTCAAAATCGCCCGCCATCGGAATATCTCCATTCTGGCCAAACTGAACGCCGACGACCTGCGAATTTGAGCTGTTCCGACGCCACCATGTTCCTGTCGAGGGCCGAAAGACCGCGATATCGGCAAGACCGTCAGCGTCGTAATCGCCGGGCATAGGAACATCGCCGGCCGAGCCGAATTTTTCAAACCGCACACTGCCGTCGCTTGAGTTCATGATCCACCACGACCCGTCCCTGAATACGGCATAGTCGGTCACCGCATCGCGGTCATAGTCGGCGTGGGCGAGCATGTCAGACGCGATGCCCCAGGGCTGGCCTGAGAATGCTCCGCCCTGATTGTTCTTTCTAAACCAGTCGCCGCTTGCTCCCCGGAAGACGGCCAAGTCAGAGCTGCCCTCGCCGTCAAAATCGGCTGTCCGGGCGCGCACCGCGAGATGGTTGGATGGTATCCATAGCGGGAGCTCGCGGTTCTCGTTGATAGCGTCTGGAAACGTGACCTGCTGAACGTTACTGCCGTTGGCATTCATCACAAAGATGTGATCACGTTGTGTGCCACCAATGGCCGGGACATTGCGTTCAAACGCGATGAGGCTGCCGTCCAGCGAAAATGACGGATTCTCGTCGGGAACATTATTGTTTGTCAGCTGTCCTGACGTGCCGCCGGGCCCAACACTGATGGTGAAGATCTCGTTATAGTTGTTCTGGCCGGCCTCGGTTCGCCCTTGATAAACAATAGTCGAACCATCAGGTGAGAAACGTCCGCCGAATTCGAAAAAGGTCGTGAGACGAGTCTCGTTCGTGCCGTCGGTATTGATCAGCATCAGGTTCGGCAGGCTGAATTGAGAGAAACGATTTGTGTCAAATACGATCTTGGTACCGTCGGGCGAGAACGAGGGACGCTGGTCGATGAACTGATTGGTCGTTAGTCGGCGCAGATTTGAACCGTCCCAGTTTATAAGATAAATGTCTGTGTTGTTATTTCGGTTGCTGGCAAACGCGACCAGGCTGCCATCACGCGAGATCGCTGCATTAAAATTGTTGTTCGTAAAGGTCAGTTGCCTCACACCTTTGCCGTTCGATTGCATCACGTAGATGTTGTTGAAGTATTCAAAGGCCACTCGTCGGCCATCACTCGAAAAGTCATAGCTAGGCAGGGAAAATGAGCTCATCGACGACGGCCTAAAGGACACGCGGGTCGGTCCCGCGCCATCGATCTGATATTGATAAAAGTCCCATACTCCGCCGGGACGTATTCCCGTTACGATCTTGCCCGGACCTTGGGCCCGAGCAAACCCGGTTGCAACCAACATAACAAGACAATTGACGGTGATAAGGAATCGTAGCTTCGATCTCATGGACTGGTTCCTCCTTTTGACGGGTTCTAACTAGTAGGGCGTGAAAACCGGCGAAAAGCGCCCGGGCAGGAATTTTTTTCTCGATTTACGCCGGCAGACCTATAATAGATACCGTCAACCGTGCAAGACACCGACGAGATAACGCAGGTCCTGAATGATATGAGTTCCGGTGAAGAGTCGCCTGAGCGGTTGTTGGAACTCGTGTATGACGATCTTCGTCGGCTTGCGGGAGCATATATGCAGAATGAACGAACAGATCACACTCTCCAGGCGACCGCCCTCGTTCACGAGGCCTACATTCGGCTTGTCGATTGGAAGAACGTGTCATGGCAGAGCCGGGCACAGTTCTTTTCGGTCGCCGCCGGTGTTATGCGTAACGTATTGATCGACCACGCGCGAAAGCGGCAAACGGGCAAGCGTGCCGTCCATAAGCTCGTTCTCGACGATGCCATCAGCCTGCCCGACAACCATCAGATCGACCTCCTTGCCCTGGAAGAAGTACTGCAGAGCCTCGAAAAGGTCGATCCGCGGCAGGCGAAGATCGTCGAGCTGCGGTTCTTCGGGGGGCTCACGATCGAGGAAACCGCGCACGTGCTCGGCATTAGCGATACCAGCGTGCGCCGCGAATGGACCTTTGCCAAAGCGTGGTTCCAGCGTGAGCTTGGCAATGGTCAGACGCAATGAACAACATCGGTTGGCAAAAACTGAAAGACCTCTTCGCCGCCGCCCGCGAACTGTCGACGGACGGCCGGCTCGAATTCCTAACTAAAGAATGCAACGGTGACGAGCGGCTTCTTAATGATGTACTGTCGCTGCTTGACGCCGAAGCCAACGGCGAGCCGACCATCGAAACCCATGCCATCGACTTGGCGGGAAAAGTGATGGCTTCGGGCGATGGACACGCGGGTCGCCATTTTGGCAGCTACCGCATCATTCGCGAGATCGGCAGCGGCGGGATGGGCACAGTCTTTCTTGCGGAGCGCGATGACGGAGAATTCACGATGCAGGTCGCTCTGAAGGTCGTTCGTCAGTCGCTTGCCGACAGCGCTATCATCGAGCGGTTTCGGCGGGAGAGGCAGATCCTCGCCGGGCTCAGGCACTCGAACATCGCGGCCCTTTATGACGGCGGACTTAGCGACCACGGCGAGCCGTACCTCGCGATGGAATACATCGAGGGCGACACGCTCGTTGACTACTGTGAGCAACGGCGACTGAGCGTCGAGGACAGGCTTGTACTGTTTCTCAAGGCCTGTTCGGCGGTCGCATACGCGCACCGAAACCTCGTCGTCCATCGCGATATCAAGCCGACCAATATTCTCGTCACAACCGACGGGGAACCGAAACTGCTCGATTTTGGACTGGCCAAGGCGTTCGAGGCCGACGCCGAAAGAACGCAGACAGAGATGCGTGCATTCACGCCCGCCTACGCGTCGCCTGAACAGATATTGGGCGAACCCATCACGACGGCGACAGACCAATTTTCACTCGGCGTCGTCCTTTATGAACTGATCACCGGCGGGAAGCCATTTCGATTCGAGGGCCGTTCACTTGAAGACATCGCCCGCTCGGCCGACAGCGCGCGGGCCGAGGCGCCGTCAAGGGCCATCAGCGACAAGACCAAGCGGCTGTCGAGCGACCTCGACAACATTGTGCTCAAGTGCCTGCGACGTGAGCCCGAACGGCGGTACGATTCCGTCGCCGAGCTCTCCGCCGATATCGAGCGGTTTCTCAACGGCCGTCCGGTGGCCGCACGACCGAGCACGTTCAGCTATATTGCGTCGCGGTTTATCACCCGAAATAAGCTCGCCGTTGGGGCGGCGATCGTCGTCGTGCTCGCAGTGTTCAGCGGACTAGCGGTTGCCCTTTGGCAGGCCGG
>CAZWSK010000156.1:0-451 GCA_964636445.1 uncultured Chloracidobacterium sp. | reverse complement strand
TTTCCCGTAGCTTGACGTATCTTGATACCTTGGCGAGCGAAGCCGGTGCGGACGAACAACTGCAAACCGAGCTCGCAGACGCGTACCAAAAGATCGGCGACATACAGGGGAATCCTACCAAACCTAACCTAAGCGATTTTGCGGGCGCGACGGCTTCTTACGAGAGATCGCTGTCGATCCTGCAAGCTCTGCCGCAATCTCGGGCGAATCGGATCAAGCTCGCCACGGCATTACACGAGCTCGCTCGAATTCGCTTTGCCCAACGCGAGGTTGCGGCCGCAGGGCGTGATTCTGAGGCAGCCGTCGCGGCCTATAAGGACCTATTAGCCGAAACGCCCGAGTCACTCGACCTGCAACAGGCGTTGGCGGCAAGTGAGATCGATCAGGCATTTGCCTACGCAACAAATAATCAGTATGACATCGCGTTGCCCCTATACCGGGCGGTCCTGAC
>CAZWSK010000155.1:0-5894 GCA_964636445.1 uncultured Chloracidobacterium sp. | reverse complement strand
AACAGAGTGGCGTCGCCGATCATGCAGTCGTACAGCAGCCGCTCGTAGCCGGTGGCGACCTGTTCGCCGAAGTAATCTACGTAGTCAAAGTCCATATCGACCGGACCGACGTTGACGATCGGGCCTGGGATCTTTGCACCGAAGTGCAGAGTGATACCCTCGTCCGGCTGTATGTGGATCACGATGCGGTTTGTCCTGAGGCGCTCGATGCCGGTCTCACGAAACAGCATGAACGGAGCCTTTTTGAATTCGATGATAATGCTCGAATGCTTGCACGGCATTCGTTTGCCGGTGCGGACATAGAACGGCACATCGGCCCAACGCCAGTTGTCGATCGAGAGTTTAAGTGCGGCGAACGTCTCGGTGTTCGAACGCGGCGCGACCTTTTCCTCATCGCGGTACGCGGCGAACTTTTCGCCATCGATCTCGCCCTCGCCGTACTGCCCACGGGCCGTACGATTAAATACTTCTTCGGGCGGGAAGGGCTGTATCGCCTGCAGTATCTTCGCCTGTTCGTTTCGCACGGAGTCCGCGTCGAATGATACCGGCGGCTCCATCGCCGTCAGCGTGACGAGCTGCAGGATATGATTCGGTATCATGTCCCGCAGCGCGCCGGCGGAATCGTAATACCCGCCGCGCTGCTCGACCCCAAGCGTCTCCGCCACGGTGATCTGCACGTGATCGATAAAATTCCGGTTCCAGATCGGCTCGAATATTGAATTGCCAAACCGAAACACCAAAATGTTCTGAACCGTCTCCTTCCCGAGATAATGGTCGATGCGGTAGATCTGGCGTTCCTTGATAACGCGCGTGAGTTGGCTGTTGAGCTTGCGTGCCGATTCAAGGTCGCGGCCAAACGGCTTCTCGTAGATGAACCGCCGCCAGAGACCGTCCTCCTCTTTTCCGAGGCCGTTCTTCACGACCTTTTGCGTCACGTTCGCAAACAGGTCGGGTGGCGTCGCCATATAAAAGAGGTAACTGTCAGGTATCTGATGCTCGGCCGTCACCTCGCCCAACAGTTCTTTCAAATCGCCGAACAGCTTCTTGTCGTCATCAAAATCGCCGCCGGTGTAGTAGGTACGTTCCTCAAACCAATCGAACAACTTGTCATCGGGTTCGGGCGCAAACTCTCTAAGGTTCTCGGCCATCTGCTTCCGATACTCCTCGGTCGTCATCTCCTGGCGGCCGACGCCGACGATCGCGAACTTGTGGGGCAGAAAATCGTCTTTCGCCAGATTGTATAGAGCAGGGAAGAGCTTCCGCTTGGTCAGGTCGCCCGTCGCGCCAAAAATGACCATCACGCACGGCTCGGCTTTTTTTGATTCGGGCATTTTCATCATTTTGCCACAGACAGGAGCCTGTCGTCGGTTATGCTCGATGATCGTCCCAAGTGTCCCACCAGTATCTCGCGGGTGTCCCACCGGTCAGCGGGACAAATAACTATCGTATTTTCAACGACTTGCGTTGAAAAATGCTCCCTGTCCCGGCATTTTTGAAAAAAAAATTGCATTTTGTCCCTGTGTCCCGACGATGTCCCACAGCTGTATGGGACAGTTTATTTGTTGCAAATACGAACATTTACGGGGATTTTTAGGGGCCGTCCCGCTACTTTTGAAAAAAAAATCGATTCATCATCTTTCAGGCGTTTAGCCGATGTCTTGGTGGCCTAAGCGATGTGTTTACGACACTTACGACCATTCCGCCGGTGTCCCGCCGATCTAACAAATGTAAGACACTGTCTTACAGGCCGCATCGCGCGATGTGTTCAATTCTCTCAACGATTTGGGGCGTTGCGACATTGAAACAATGTATCACGACGCCCGCATTTTGTCAAGTTCTTTGTTGGGCAGGTTACTCGATACCCAGCGCTTTGCGGAGTTCTATCTCGCGCCGATCCATCTCGCCGTTGTCAGTCTCATGGTCGTAACCGCAAAGATGCAGCAGGCCGTGGAGGATGAGCTGTTTGATCTCGGTCTCAAGGTCGAGGCCGTTCTCGGCGGCCTGCTGTTCGGCTTGCTCGGCGGAGATGACGATGTCGCCGAGGAAATCAGTAGTCAGTGGCCGGTGGTCAGTGGTCAGATCTACTGCATCGGGCTCGTGGGGGAATGACAGGACATCAGTTGTCGAGTCCTTGCCGCGGAAGAACTGGTTGAGTTCCTTCATCCGCCGGTCGGATACGAAGGCCACGGAGAAGGTCTTGCCGGCGGCTTCTTCGACCTGAGTCGGAAGAGCGGCCACGAATGCACGAATAGAAGAGGTGTCTAGCTTGACCTTGCGTTGGAGGTTGACGACGTCGATCATGCGGCGAACTGGCCACCCGCTTACGCAGGCGGTTCTGACCTGTCTTCCGAATGTGCCTCGTACGCCTTGACGATCATCTGCACGAGCTTGTGCCGAACGACGTCTTTGTCGGTGAAGTAGACGAAGTCGATGCCTTCGATGTCGTTGAGAACGTGTTCGGCTTCTTTGAGGCCGCTCTTTTGGCCGCGGGGAAGGTCGATCTGGGTCTTGTCGCCGGTGACGACGGCCTTTGAGCCAAAGCCGATGCGGGTGAGGAACATCTTCATCTGCTCGCTAGATGTGTTTTGGGCCTCGTCGAGGATGATGAAGGCGTCGCTGAGAGTGCGGCCGCGCATGAAGGCCAGCGGCGCGATCTCGATAATGCGTTTCTCGAGCATCTTAGTGACCTTTTCGGCATCGACGAGATCGAACAGTGCGTCATAGAGCGGCCGCAGATAAGGATCGACCTTCTCCTGCAAATCCCCAGGCAAAAAACCCAGCCGCTCGCCCGCTTCGACCGCTGGCCGCGTCAGGATGATGCGGCTGACCTGCTTCTTAAATAAGGCGTCGACTGCCATTGCGACGGCGAGGAAGCTCTTGCCGGTTCCCGCCACGCCGATGCCGAATACGAGATCGTTCTTGGCGATGGCGTCGAGATATTTGCGCTGATTCGCGGTTTTCGGGGCAACGGTCTTTTTGCCAGATGGATTGAAGCGGGCCTTTTCGAAGTGGTCCTTTAATGAATATGCGCGGTCATCCGCGATCTGTTTGAAGGCGTCTTTGAGTTCCTTGTCCGAGAACGTCCCGCCGTTCTCAAACAGATCGCCAAAATCGTTAAGTATCTGCTGGACCGTCTGAATGTCGTTCTCGTCGCCGTCGATCAGCAATTCATTGCCGCGCACGCCGATGCTGACGTCGAGAAGCGATTCGAGATACTTGATATTTTGGTCCTGTACGCCGAACAGCGTGTTGAGGCCTTGCGATGGAAGTTCGAGTTTCCTGATAGGTTCGAGGCTACTAAAACAAAAGGTTTGATGTCAACAAGATTGGCCGCCGATATGTAAGGTAACTAACAGTCGCTGGGGGATACGTTCTTTAGCCTGACAACCAGGAGGTTATTTTTATGCCAGGCAATAAATACACAGCAAAACAGGAGCGAAAGGCGGAACACATTGAGGAAGGGTACCGGAAGAAAGGCGTCTCGAAGAAGGAGGCCGAGAGCCGGGCTTGGGCCACCGTGAACAAGCAAGACGGGGGCGGGAAGAACCCGGGCGGTTCGGGCCGCAAAGGCGCGAAAAAGAAGGACTAGATACGACTGAATAGGTCATAAACAGGCCGGCCGAAAAAGGGCCGGCCTGTTTGTACCGCGCCTTTTGCACGCTCTTTGAACGCTGTGCTATTCTTACTCCTTTGTATAAGAGACAGGTTTAACAACCTATATAGGAGCATCATTTAATAAGAATGGCTGAAGAGCAAAACGGACAGGTCGGAACTGTGGTTCAGATCATCGGTCCAGTCATTGACGTAGAATTCTCAGATTACCTGCCGCCCATATACCAGGCACTCCGCATCACGAGCGAAGGCTTTGACGTCGAGGACAAGATCGACGTTATCGCTGAGGTCCAACAGCACCTCGGCGAAGGCCGCGTTCGCGCCGTTTCGATGCTGCCAACCGACGGCATGGTCCGCGGTATGAAGGCACTCGACCTCGGCGGCCCGATCACAGTGCCGGTCGGAGCGCCGACCTTAGGCCGCGTGATGAACGTCGTCGGCGACCCTGTCGACGAGTTAGGTGCGCTCAACTCAGAGACACGATATCCGATCCACCGACACGCCCCGTCATTTGACGAACAATCGACGCGGCTCGAGATGTTTGAGACTGGAATTAAGGTCATCGACCTGGTCCAGCCGTTTCTCCGCGGTGGAAAGATCGGCCTCTTTGGCGGTGCGGGCGTCGGCAAGACGGTTCTCATCATGGAGCTGATCAACAACGTCGCAAAGGGCCGCGAGGGCTTCTCGGTTTTCGCCGGTGTCGGCGAGCGTACCCGCGAAGGGAACGACCTGCTCCGCGAAATGGTGGAATCGAAGGTTATCACCTACGGCGACGCTTTCATGAAGCACATGGAAGAGAACCACGAGTTCGACCTGTCAAAGGTAGATAGCGAGGCCATCAAGAACTCTAAGGTGTCGCTGATCTACGGCCAGATGACGGAGCCGCCGGGAGCCCGTCTTCGCGTCGCACTGTCCGGCCTCACGGTTGCCGAGTACTTTCGCGATCAAGGTAATGACGTGCTGTTCTTTGTCGATAACATTTTCCGATTCACACAGGCGGGCTCCGAGGTGTCAGCACTTCTCGGACGTATGCCTTCGGCCGTGGGATATCAGCCGAACCTCGCGACTGAGATGGGCGAGATGCAGGAACGCATCACCTCGACCAAGACCGGCGCTATCACGTCGATCCAGGCCGTCTATGTGCCGGCCGACGATTACACCGATCCGGCACCGGCGACGACGTTTGCTCACCTCGATGCCGTTACGGCTCTTTCGCGTCAGATCGTGGAGTTGGGCATTTACCCGGCCGTCGATCCGCTCGCATCGAATTCACGTATCCTCGATCCGCAGATCGTGGGCGAGGAACACTACTCGGTCGCACAGGAAGTAAAGCGTATTCTGCAGCGGTACAAGGACCTGCAGGACATTATCGCTATTCTGGGCCTCGATGAGCTGAGCGAAGACGACAAATTGATCGTCGCTCGGGCCCGTAAGATCCAGCGCTTCTTCTCGCAGCCGTTTACCGTCGGCGAGCAGTTCACGGGCCTGAAGGGCGAGTACGTAAAGGTCGAGGACACCATCAAGGGCTTTAAGGAGATCCTCGCGGGCGATTGCGACGATATGCCCGAGCAGGCTTTCTACATGGTCGGCACCATCGAGCAGGCACGAGAGAAGGCAAAGAAAATGGCCGCTGCGGCGTAATTTTATATGCTCAAACTCGAGATAGTCACACCCGAAAGCCGCGTGGTTGATGCTGAGGTAGATTCCGTGACCGTGCCGACGGCATCCGGTGAAGTTGGGATCCTTCCGAGCCACGCTCCATTGATCTCGGCCGTCCGGCCGGGCGTTTTGAGCTACGTCATCAAGGGGGCGTCAGATAAACTCGCGGTCTCTTCCGGCTTCGTCGAGGTAACCGGGAACAAGGTCGCCATTTTAGTCGACGCTGCTGAGTCCGCGACGCAGGTTGACCTGGAAAAGGCAAAGGCAGACCGTCAGGAGGCTGAGAAGGCACTCAGCGGCGCGAGTCAATTGCCGGTTGCTGATACCGAGGCAATGCGCGATGCGATAGTCCACGCGGATGCCCGCATCACTGTTGGGGCGGGTCGCTGACCGCCTCGAATCGAATCAAAATAGCGAGCCGTCGTCGATCTTGACCGCGGCTTTTTCTTCGATTAGGGAGAAAGGTGATGTTCCCGCGTGGACCGCACGATTTTTCCCGTTATATCGGCAAATCGGTTGACATCGATTTCCAATGGTGCTACAAATACGACAGTTAGCATTCCATAATTTGAGTACGACGCTACGGCGCGGTGTATTGACATTCGTTTGCCCGGCCGGAGAAA
>CAZWSK010000154.1:0-5900 GCA_964636445.1 uncultured Chloracidobacterium sp. | reverse complement strand
GAAGAAGCGGCCGAGCTTCTCGACCGCCTTCTTTATCTCTGCGTCGGCGATGGTGTTATCGCGGCCCGCATTATAGGTCGCGTCGCCGACGACAGGATGATTGATCGACGCTAAATGGACACGGATCTGATGCGTGCGGCCGGTCTTGATGTCGACGTCCAGCAAAGTGAATTTTTCGAACCTTTGACGCACGCGCCATAGCGTTAACGCATTACGGCCGCTCGCGGCGACTGTCATTTTGGTCCGGTGGTGACGGTCGCGAGCGATGGGCCGGTCGATGGTGCCGCTAGGCTGTTCGACGACGCCGTGGACGAGGGCGACGTACGATTTCTCGACCGCGCGGTCGTGGAATTGTTTTGAGAGAGCCTCGGCGGTCTGTTCGTCTTTGGCGACGACGATGAGGCCGGAGGTGTCCTTGTCGAGCCTGTGGACAAGACCGACCCGCGATCCTGATTCCCTACCTAATTTAAGATCTGAAATTTGAAATTTGAAATGAAAAGCGATCGCATTTGCCAGCGTTCCACTAGGAACGCCCGCTCCGGGGTGGACGACCATGCCGGCGGGCTTGTTGATCACCGCGAGATGGCTGTCCTCATAAACGACGTCGAGAGGGATGTCCTCGGGTTCGAAATGCGTTGCGGGCAATTCCGTCAGCTCGACCTCGATCTCGTCACCTTCGCGAACTTTGTAGGACGGCTTGGCTGCCTTCCCGTTTACCAGGATGTCCTCATCGGCGATCAGCTGCCGAAGCCGCGAGCGCGACCAGCCGTCGATGTGTGACGCCAGATACGCGTCAAGACGTAGGCCGGCCTCGGTGGTTTCGGCGTGCAGGATATGCGACTCGCTGCCAGACATAGGCGGAAACACGACCCGTAGGGAGTGTGTCCCTAAGCGGAATCTACTTGGTCGGGCACACTCGCTACCGCTCGTGTTTCTGCCCGCAGTCTCCAGATCATGAACACCACCGACGCAGCAGCCACTACGAGGCTAACGATCTGCGAGGTCGAAAGGCCTGTGAGCGTGGTCAGCCCAAAAAGGTCGCCGCGCGGGTCGTCGCGGATGAATTCGATCGAGAAACGAAAGATCGAATAGATGATGCCGTACGCAATGAGTATTTGGCCGTCAAATTTCTTGCGCCGATGCAGCCAAACAAGCAGGCCGAACACGGCAAACATGGTGAACGATTCGATCAGCTGCGTCGGCCACAGGTAGAGCGGCCCGCCGTCCGGGCCATAGATCGGGACGCCCGTATATTGATTTCCCGCTTCTGTAAAATGCACGCCAAATGGATAAGGACACACGTCGCCCCAGCAGCAGCCGGCCGCGAAGCAGCCCTGGCGGCCGAATGCCTGGCCTAATGCGACAGCAGGAGCAAACGCGTCGGCCGTTTTCCAAAACGGCAGTTTATAGATCCTGACAACAACGACAACTGCAAGAAATCCGCCGATCAAACCGCCGTAAAAAACGCCGCCGGATCGCAGGAAGTCGATGGAAAAGACCTTCGCGTGGTCGTCCACCAGCAGCATCAGTACCTTTGAGCCGACGAGCCCGCCGATGAGCGTCCAGAGGCCGAGATCATAGATGTGGTCTTTCTTAAGCCCGTCCCGCGCCGCGAGCCGCGACGCCGCGAACAACGCGAGCAGCATCCCGACGGCCAGCCAAATGCCGTACGTGGTCACAGGAAAATCGCCGATTCTGAATAGCTCTGGATACATAAGTCAGGCAGAAACCCGAGCAGTAGCGAGGGTGCCCGGCGCGCTACCTAATCCGACTGAGGCACACTCCCTACCGGTCGTGTTTCCGCCTGTGTCTCATCGCGCTTCCTCTTGCTCAAGAACATATCTAAGATGAGTAGCCCAGCCCCGACGCAGATCGCCATATCGGCGACGTTGAAGGTCGGATAATGCCATTCTCCGAACTGGACGTCGATAAAATCTATCACATAGCCGAATCGCAGGCGGTCGGTTACGTTGCCGGCGATGCCAGCCAATAGCAGTGCGAGAGCGCCGAGCACGCGATCGTCTGTTCGCGGCGTTCGCCAAAAGAAATACAACACGAGCACGCCGGCGATGAACGCCACTGCGGACAGCCCCCAGCGCCCGGTGTCACCGCCGTCGTCAAACATTGAGAAGGCGACGCCTGTATTGGTCGCATATGCGAGATTCAAAAAACCGTCGATCAGCGTGCGCGAGCCGTCAAACCGCAGTGTGCGGGCGGCCCAGGCCTTTGTGACCTGGTCCACCATATAGACGCCGCCCGCGATGGCGAGATAGGCGAGTTTCCAAATAAGGTCGCGTCGTGTCACTGTTTCTTCGCTTCGGCCGCGGGCGGCGTCTTGGGTTCTGAGGTGAAGATCTTGTTGACGATCTTCCACTCGCCGTTGATCTTCAAAAGAGACATATAGTCGGTAAGTCGCGCGTTCGGATAATCGAGAATGATCTTTGCGGTCGCGGCATTGCCGACGACGTCGATCGATTCGATCCAGCGCTTGCGCTTGGCTTCGTCGACCGCCGGCTTGCCCGGCGAACCCGCGATATAGTCTGCAAACGAGCGCGTGGTGTACTTGCCGTCGCGGATAAAGATAAGGCTACCCTCAGCGTGAAACGCCTTCTTGTGGTATTCGGCGTCACCGGTCGCGTGGGCTTTGAGATAGTTCTCGAGCGGGGCGTCCACGGCATCCTTTTCAGAAGCATTTGCAGCCTTCGTGGTTGATCGCTCCTTCTGCTCGGCAAAGTAGATCTTGTTGACTATCTTCCACTCGCCATCGATCTTTAGCAGCGCCATGTAATCGATATATTTGGCCAAAGGGTAATCGGACACGACTTTGGCGATAGCCGCATTCCCGACCACGTCGACCGACTCGATGAACCGCTTTCGTTTACCTTCATCCGCCGCCGGTTTACGGCCGATGAGCCCATTGATGTAATCACCAAAACTCTGCGACGCGAATGCATTATCCCGGATGAATTGCATGCTGCCCGCGGTGTAAAATGCCTTTTTCGTGTATTCGACGTCAACGTTAGCGTGTCCCTTTATGTAATTCTCTAGCGGCACGCGGACGAGGTCTTTATCACTTTGCTGAGCAGCGACAGCCGAACTGAGGATCAGAACGGTAAAGATCGTAAGAACGAAATACTTCATGTTTAAAAGCTCCTGCGATAAATTTTAGGGGCCACACAGGCTTACGCCCGGGTCCGGCTGCCGGTTGCATTTTGTCATTCAGTATAAGGGAAGATCGCCTTTGGCGCCTTGTACCGCCGCCACCAGTCGGCATAACAGACGTCTGTGCAGCCGATGTCGTAATGGACGACGTTCCATTTCGTTCCCGATTTCTTCAGGATCGCGAAAAAATTATTGTCGAACATATCGGCGTCGATCGCCTCTTGATACGGCGTGCCGCGATAGTTCGGACGGCCGCCGCCGGGCTTGAGCGGGTCGCCGCCGACGAATGCCCATTTGCCTGAGACGCTGAAGTAGCGGGCGTTGAACGTGATCTTTTGCTTGAGCTCGCGCTCGACCGGCACGCGGAGCGCGTTCAGGATCGCTTTCCGTTCGGCCGACCCCTTCGAGGGCGTATAAACGGCTTGTGCCGCCGCCGCCGCGGCGATCATCAGCGTGAACACCGCGATAGTTATAGATCTGACTAACATACCAACCTCCTATGCCGACATCGCCGCGACGATTTGGGGAAGCGCCTCGGCGCAGCGTTCGCAGACGGTCGGATAGTCGGCAAATTCTCCGACCCGCGTTGAATAGTTCCAACAGCGTTCACATTTTTCGCCGTCGGTTTTTTGAATATCGACTTTTAGGGTCTCACCCTCGTGCACCTCGACCTGCGAGACGATAAAGATGTATCGAAGCTGTTCGTAATAGTCGAGCAGAAATCGCGTCGTCTCAGCATCAGTCGTGAGTACGACCTTTGCCTCAAGCGACGAACCGATCTGCTTGTCGTTGCGCGCGGTTTCTAGTGCCTTTAAAACCTCGTCACGGATCGCAAAAATGCGTTCCCAGGCGTCGGACCTCAGTCTGCCTGCCTGCGTGTCTACGGTTTTGGCACTGGGGAACTCCGCGATGTGCACGGACGGCACATCTCGCGCCGGCATACTCTCCCACGCCTCGTCCGCGGTGTACGCTAGCAGCGGCGCCATCAATCGGATAAGAGCATCGGCGATCTTGTAGAGAGCCGTCTGGGCCGAGCGGCGTGCGTCGCTCTTCGGCGCCAGGATGTAAAGCCTGTCCTTGATGATGTCGAAGTAGCGAGCCGACAGCGTCACGGTGCAGAAATTGTAGAGCGCATTGTAAGCGGCCTGAAAATCGTAGCTCTTATAACCATCGAGAACGCGTGTGGTCACGGCGTCGAGCTCACCCAACGCCCATCGATCGATCTCGAGCATCGCCGATTCGTCAGTGGCATCGGCGATCGGATCAAATCCGTCCAAATTGCCCAAGGCGTAGCGCAGCGTATTTCGCATCTTCCGATACGCATCGACAACGCGCGACAGGATCTCGTCAGAACAGCGAACGTCCTCAGTATAATCGACCGCGGCGGCCCACAGACGCAGCACGTCGGCGCCGGACTTGTTTATGATCTCTTGCGGCGCGGTCACGTTGCCGAGCGATTTCGACTGCTTCTTGCCTTCGCCATCGACGACCCAGCCGTGGGTGATGATCTGTTTGTACGGCGCGGAATCGTGTGCCGCGATGCCGCAGCTCAAGCTGGAATTGAACCAACCACGATACTGGTCGCCTCCCTCGAGATAGACGTCAGCCGGAAACCGCAGCGTCTCGCCTCGGGTCTCCAACACGGCAACACACGACGAGCCCGAGTCGAACCAAACGTCGAGAATGTCGGTCTCTTTCCTAAATTCACCGCCGCCGCATTTTTCACATTTGTAGCTGTCCGGCAGCAGTTCACTCTCGGCTCGCGCGTACCATGCGTCGGCGGTCTCCTTCGCAAAGATGTCGGCGACGTGATCGACGATCTTCGGGTCAGCTACCGCTTCCTCGCAGCCCTGGCAGTAGAAGACAGGAATCGGTACGCCCCAGAATCGCTGGCGAGACACGCACCAGTCGGGACGACCCTTGAACATATTCGCCATTCGGCCCTCGCCCCACGCGGGATGCCATTTGACCTCCGAGATCTCGTCCTGAGCGCGTTCTCGCAACGAGCGGCCGTCGACGGCCTCATCCATGGACACGAACCATTGCGGCGTCGCGCGAAAGATCACGGGATTTTTGCAGCGCCAGCAATGCGGATAGCGGTGCTGGTACTTTTCGCTGAACAGCAGCATGCCGCTCTCGCGCAGGAACTCGACGATCTTCGAATTCGCCTCAAATATGTCCGTCCCGCCAAAGTGCTCGACCTCGTCGATAAAATGACCGCTTGCGTCGACGGGATTGTAGATCTCGAGCCCGTACTTCTTGCCGATGTGAAAGTCGTCCGCACCGTGGCCGGGAGCAGTGTGTACACAGCCCGTGCCGCTCTTCTTCGACGTTTTGTCCTCGAATCGCACGTCTAATTCGACCTCCGCATCGGCCTCGCCGAGCGTTACGTGTTCGCCGTTCATGATGAGCGACACGCGATCGAGCCAGGCGTGGCGCGCCTCCATGCGATCGAGTTTCGAGCCTTTAAATCGAGCGACCTCTTCGTATTCGGCAAAGCCGCACGTCTCGGAGAACGCTTTCGCGAGTTCCGAGGCGACGATAAACACCTCGCCATCCGAGACCTCGATAGCCGAATAGTCAAAATCAGGATGCACCGCGATGCCGAGATTTGCGGGGAGCGTCCACGGCGTCGTCGTCCAGATAACTAGGAAGACATTCTTGCCCGCGAGTGCCGCATCGATCGCGGCCGGGTCGGTCTTGAGCGGGAATTTTACATACACAGACGGCGACGAGTG
>CAZWSK010000153.1:0-5964 GCA_964636445.1 uncultured Chloracidobacterium sp. | reverse complement strand
CCGAATATCGCCATGATCAGCGTGATCACGAACGACTCAAAATACTCTCGAATCGTCGATTTCGGCGGCCCTTTGGGCTTCACCTCTTTTACGGAAGGGGCTTCGTGGTTTTGTTCGCTCATCAGAAAAATTTACGTGTGTGCTACTTCTTTGGTTTAGCCTTTTTCTCAGGCTTCAATTGCTGTAACGCCGCTGCGGCGGCCATCATCTCGGCGGATTTTATCGAGCTTCCCTCGCCATCGGCCTTGCCGCCCTGCCATTCTACTCGGACGAAAAAAGTTCGCGAATGTGGCGGCCCTTCTGTCTTCAATATCTCATATCGCGGTGCCGACTCGCCGTTTGACTGCACCAGCTCCTGCAGCGTGGTCTTATGGTCTATCGACGCCCGCGGGCTCGCGGCCTTTAGCTCATCGGCAAACAGCGTCGCGATAAAATGTCTCGCCTGCACATAGCCGCCATCGAGGAAAACCGCGCCTATCACGGCCTCGAGCGTGTTCGCCAGAAGCGCCTGCTTCTTGCGGCCGCCGGTCTTTTCCTCGCCCTTGCCAAAGCGGACAAACTCGCCCAGCTTTAGCCGTTCCGCGACCTGTGCCAGCGTAACCGTGCTGACGAGGTGATGCTTCATCAGCGTCAGGTCGCCCTCGGTAGCGTTTTCACGCGAGATGTAAAGCTGCTCGGCAATCGCCAGTCCGAGTACCGAGTCGCCGAGGAATTCCATCGATTCGTTCTCGGTCTCGCGGACCTGCTCTTCCGTCGCTCCAGGCAGATTTTCAAATGCCCACGACCTGTGGGTCAAAGCGCGTTCCAGCAGCTTGATATTCTTAAAGGTATATCCGAGCTTGTTCTCAAGCCTCGCGAGCCGCGCCTGCATCGAGTGCTAATTCTAAATACTCGTGCCCCAAAAGGAAAGCCGGACGCCCTCGTGAGGTCGTCCGGCCGTCTTTAGATACAGATCTCGAACAGCTTACGCAACTTTCCGCTTTACCGGCTTAGTAACCTTGGTCTGAAGTTTGGCACCGCTGGCCTTAGCGCCGGGCTGCGCCGCCGGTTTTGCCGCCGGAGCGGTCGCGGCAGGCTTTGCGGTCGTCGGAGCCGTCGTACTCGACGCAGCCGGAGAGGTCGTCGTGGACGTCGTAGTCGTCGCCGGCTCATCACTGACAGGAGCGATCGGGGTCTGCGGATTTACAAAAGGCTTGTTCACTGCGGTTGCGACCCAGGCGTCAACGCCCTCGGTCTTGTCGAAGCGACGCCGGTAGAGTTCCTCAAGAGTCTTGCGGGTACGTGTCTTGATCGCCGGGTCTTTTGCCAGCGTAAACGCTCTCGCAAACGCATCCATAGCACGTTCCGAGGTGCCGTTTGCCATCGCGACCTTCGCCTTGATATCGGCAACCAGTGTCTTTAGTTCTTCCTCAGTAATGCCCTCTTTGTCCTGCTGTGCCCTTAACGCTGTGATCGCGTCATAGATCTTGTTGAGTTCGCCGATGTAATAGGTACCGATCAGGTCGTACGACACTGAATTCTTTGACGCCTCCGACGCAGTCGTCTGGGTCGCCTTGAACAAGTACGGCAGCGCGGCCGGCGTGTTCTTCTGAGCAACCGCGGTGATGTAGCCGATGTACAGGTTCAGCCAGCCGAGAGCGTCTTCCTTGTTCGGATACTCGAAGTTGTAAACGACCTTTCCGCCCTCTTTAAGGCTCAGGCCAAACCTCGGCTTCCCGCCTACCACAAAAGCCTTTCCGGACTCGAGGTCCGCGATCGACTGCTTTGCAAAACGGATCGCTTCGTCGTTGTATTTATTGTTCGCCTTAAAAGCTTCCTCGCCGCCGATCGACGCCAGAACGATCTCGACCGTACGGAACTCATCCGGGTACTTGGCCAGGATCTCCTTTCCGGAAGCGTAAGATTCGTCCCAGTTCTTGGCCTTCAGCGAGTCGTCAAAACGCTTGATGAGCGCATTCTTCTTGATCAGTTCCTCGTCGGTCTTGATCTTTGACTCCATGGTCGGAAGGTAGTTCTTTAAGTATTGGACGAAATCAGCGCTGTCGGGGCATTCGCCAAATTTCTGAATATACTCCTTGCCCGCGTCAACCGCTTTCTTACGGGCATCGAGATTCCCGGCATAATTATCGCGAAATGCCTTGTCAAGCGTGTTCTTGGTCTCGACATCCTCGCACGCACTCTGCGCGAAGCTTGCCACAGCTCCAAACGCAAAAAACACGGCTGCCAAAAGGCCGACATTCATGTATCTAAAGATCGTTTTCATCCTATTTCTTCCTCGGGTGGACCCCAAAATTTCAAACCTTTTTGCGGATCGCGGGAGCTTCCCTTGTCCGCCCAAATCAGATGTAACCGCGCCCCGAAAAGTTTGCTGACACCTTCGACAGGGCAAACCCCGATTTTAATAAAATCCTCAATCAAAAGAAAACTTTTGAAAAGCTAAAATATTCCGTAATCGAGCTTGTGTGTCAAGCCGCACCTCGACATGGCCCGGAATGAATAAGCCACGAATGCACGGATAAGAGATCAGCCCAGCTTATCTTATTCGTCCACTCGTGGTCCTTCTTGTTAGCCTTTCCCGCGGGGCTCCGGCTACGGCTTTTGCGGGCTTGACTGTTCTTTCGCTTCTTTATCGTAGGTGATGACGACCGGTGGGAACGTCGGCTTAGAGTCGGCGGTCTTTGTCACCAGCTTCTTAGGCGCCGCGGTCACGGCCGGCACGACGATTATCTTGCCGGCAGGTGCAGCCGCAGCATCGGTCGCGGCCTCCTCGGTGTCGTCGTCCTCTTCGTCGGCGACGGCCGCCGTTGCGGTAGTGACGGGCAGGCCGCCCTTGGGCTGGATATTAAATTCGGTCAGCGCGAGGTTGCGGTTTGTGCGGACGATATTCTTGGCCAATGCATTGTAGATCTGCGCCGCGACAGCGGCCGCTATGCGTCCACGCTCACTTCTGCCGCGTGTTATGACCACGACAGCGTATTTTGGCTGCTCGATCGGAGCGACCGACGCAAACAGCCCGACCCACGTACCCTTGCTGATGCACGAACCTGTCTTCCCCGCGACACCAAGCGTCTGGTCCATATTTCGACGCGCGGTGCCATATGCGGCGGCTCCCATCATGCCCGGAATGACGCGGCGCACGCTCTTCGTCGGCACGTCGACCGTATCCTTATAAAATGTCTGAAAGCTCGCCTTCTCGACCGTATTACGCGGATATCGCGGAAGTACGCGCTTGCCGCCGTTTGCGATCGCCGAGACCATCACCGCCAGCTGCACGCCCGTTACCTCAAAATCGTCGCCGTGCGAATAGATCCGCGGATTGCTGTTGCCGTACGGCAGCTTGCCCGCAAACTCACCCTCAAGGTTGATCCCAGTCGGCTCGCCGAGGCCAAGCTCCTTGGCGTAGCTGATCATCTTCTCGTTGCCGAAGGTCACGCCCGCACGCTGAAAGTACGGATTATTGGAGAACGCCAGCGCGTCGTCCAGCGCCAGATTAGACGTCCTTAGAGCGCCGTTCTCTTTATCAATGACGCCCTCGTTCAGCCCGGCGACGCCGGTGACGAGCTTGATCACCGAGCAGGGCTTGATCCCGCTGCGAACGGCCCAATCCTGATTGACGATCGTCATCACCTTGCCGGTCTGCGCTTCCATCACGACGACCGAGCCCGCGTGCTCGCCGAGCGCATTCACCGCGACGTTTCGAATGTTGAGGTCCTCGCCTTCGGTCACGTCCTTCGCGATATTTGCGACCGTTTCGGTCCTTAATCCCTTCTCAAAAGCTATCGCCCTGGCGATCGCCTCGCGGCGTGCCTGCTCACGGCGACGGCGCTCAGCCTCGATCGCGGCACGGCGTTCCGCCTCTTTACGGCGGCGTTCCGCCTCGGCCTTTCGCTGCTCGGCCCTGGATAATTTGCTCTTAGGATCTTTTGATCTCGTGTCCTTTTTGGACTTTGCGGCTGCGAGGCGTTCTTTCTCCTTCTGACGTTTGTCTTGCGCCGCCTGCTTCTTGTTTTTACTGTCCCGAGTATTCTTCGCCGTCTGCTTGGCAGTTTCCTTTTTGGTCGCTTTCGACTTCGTGGTGGCCTTGGCGGCGACCGCCTTCTTGTTCTTGGTGTCCTTAACGGACTTTTTCGATTGAGCGGCAGCTGAACCGGTGGCAAAAACAAGACTCGCAACGGCGAGCAACAATACGGCAAGAGACACTCTCGGGAACATAAATTTCATGCTTTACCTCGGGACTGGAAGAGTTTTATCTTGATTGAATGAAGCAGTCGGGAACCTTATGAGCTTGACCGCCTCGGGCGTTACAGAAACTATCGTAAACTATAGCATCGGCATCGGAAAGCACGCAAGCACTTTTTATAGATGCCATAATCAACGCTTAACTATTCAATGTCGTTCCTTAATACCTTTCGCGGCCGGCTGCTGCTCATCCTCGCGTTTCTCCTGATCGCGACGCTGAGTGTGCAGTACTATCTCAATCTCTCGACACAAGAGGAAAATAACGAGATCCGCGAACGGCAGGAGCAGATCCTCGTCGATGGGATCACGCTCGGTTTTAACAGCATTACTTCGCAGGAGTACCTGCAGGACCTCGTCGCCCGCGGGGCCGGTGACATTTTCGACGAAAAGACCGACCGCATTCGCGACATCATCATCATCGATAATCAATGGCGCATTTACGACAGCCTCAATCCTGAACACCTTCCCACGACGAACGATGAGGGCGAGACCGTTTACAAACCGCTGAGCGAATTGACCGGCCTGCCGCCCCTCGCACAAGAAGAGCGACTCGGCGAGGACCTCGCTCACTTTCCCAACGAACGCAAGGCCGCCGGCGCGAAGGACAGGGGCGAAGCTCACGCCGTTCCGATCCAGACCAGCCAAGGCCGCTGGTACGTAATGGTCGTGCTCGAAAGCAAGAAGGGCGAGGCCGCTTGGCGAGCCGCACAGCCGCTCGTTTACACCCTCGGCATTTTGCTGGCGTCGTCGGTTCTTACGTTCTTTCTTGTGTGGCGTTTTACACGGCCGGTGGCGAATCTCTCGGCCGCCGCGCGCGAGATCGCGGAGGGCAACCTCGACGTCCGCGTGCCGGACGCCGAGCGACGCGATGAGATGGGCGAGTTGGCGCAGAACTTTAACGAGATGGCCGCCGAGCTTGAGAAAAAACGCGATCTCGAATCTCAGCTCCAACAAGCCGAAAAGAGCGCCGTCGTCGGCCGCCTCGGCTCGGCCATCGCGCACGAGATACGTAATCCGCTTAATTACATCAATCTCACCCTCGACCACCTCCGCGCGAAATTTGCACCTGCGGACGAAGATAAAAGTGCAAAGTTCGAAAAACTCACCGGCCAGCTAAAAGCCGAGGTCGCCCGCATCAACCAGCAGATCTCTGATTTTCTTAACTACTCGCGCCCCGCCAAGGCCGACCTGCGCCCGGTCGAGGCTCGCGACGTGATCAAGGAATCGCTCCGCATCGTCGAACCCGAAGCAGCCGAAAAGAACGTCACCATCAGCGTCATCGAACACGAAGGCGTGCCTAAAGTGATGGGCGATCCCGAATTCCTCCGCTCCGTTTTTAACAACCTTTTCATCAACGCCCTTCAGGCCATGGAATCGCGCGGCGGCCACTTGAACATAAAGATCTCGCCAACCGACGACGGTCGCTGCGTCGCGTTCGAGGTCGCTGACACCGGCGGCGGCATCAGCCCCGAGAATCTCTCAAAAATATTCGAGCCCTATTTTTCTACAAAAGAAACTGGCACCGGTTTAGGCCTAGCGATCGTCCAAAAGATCGTCGACGTCCACCACGGCACGATCGACGTCGAGTCGAGTGAGGGAGAAGGGACTAAATTTACGGTAAAATTACCGAACGCCGAGAAGGCAACCACGAAATAACACGAAATATCACGAAATCATTTCGTCCCTTTTTGTGCCCTTTCGTGTTATTTCGTGGTTAGTCCTAGT
>CAZWSK010000152.1:0-5980 GCA_964636445.1 uncultured Chloracidobacterium sp. | reverse complement strand
CTCAAAATCAAAGCCGATCGACCAAACGGTGCGATCGGCTGTGAGTGAAAAATCGGTCACGATGGTGGATGATCGGTCATTTTTTGGAGAGGCCGTGTCCGCCAACTGGCTCGGTGGTATGGCTATCACTAAAATCCGCGATCATCGGCCTGCCCTTTTTAATTGTTTCCTTGACTGACGGTAGGTTAAGCGACCGGGTGTGGCTCTCTTTGCTGTCCCAAACTTCCGTTATCCATATAGAGTTGGCGTCGGCGGAATCCTTGGCGACGATGTAACTAAGACAGCCGGGCATTCCGGACACGCCGTCCATAAGGATCCTGATGAGTTCCTCGCGCTTTCCCTCGACGGCAATCATCTTGCCAATCAATCCGAACATTGGCTTTCCTACGAAACCGCTTGCGTTTGAAAAAAGAGCGCCGGGAATCGCTGCACCCGTTGCAGCGACAAATTCACGACGCCCGATCTTCATTGGTTCAGCTCCCTATTTCGCCGACTGTGCCTTATTACGCGTATCGCGCTCCTTGATACGGGCAGCCTTGCCGCGGAGGTCGCGAAGGTAATACAGCTTGGCGCGACGCACCTTACCGCGCCGGATCACGTCGATATGATCGACGACAGTCGCGTGAAGCGGAAAGATTCGCTCGACCCCGACGCCGAAGCTGACCTTGCGGACCGTAACGGTCTCACGTGCTCCGCCATGCTTGCGGGCGATGCAAACGCCCTCAAATGCCTGCAGACGTTCCTTGTTGCCTTCCTTGATCCGAACGTGCACGCGGAGCGTGTCGCCCGGCTGAAAAGCGGGAATGTTGTCCTTTAACTGTGTCTTTTCGACAATGTCTAGTCTGTTCATTTTTATCCTTCGGCCAGAGGTCGGCACTTACTGCCCACGTTCACCATTTTCGTTTTTTATAAGATCCGGGCGTACCGCACGTGTCTTTTCGAGCGCCTTTTCGAAGCGCCATTTTTCAATTTCGGCATGATCGCCGCTTAACAAAACCTCGGGAACTTTCATTCCCCTAAACTCGGCCGGCCGCGTATAGTGCGGGCAATCGAGCAAGCCGTCTGAGAACGAATCGTTTTCGGCTGAAGTCTCGCTGCCAAGAGCCTCCGGCAGGAGCCTCACCAAACTGTCAACTACAACCATCGCAGCCGGTTCACCACCGGAGAGAACATAGTCCCCGATCGAGATCTCATCGGTGACGAGAGCATCGTTGACACGCTCATCGACGCCTTCGTAACGACCGCAGATCAGGACAAGCTGCTTGACGTCGTCCGCCAGTCCTTTTGCGACCGGCTGGCTGAACGGCTTGCCCTGCGGCGTGAGCATCACTACGCGAGTACCAGTGGGATACGCGCCCCGGTCGCTCGTGCCGATCAAGTTTTCAATCGCGGCGAATATCGGTTCGGGCTTCAGAACCATTCCGTCACCGCCGCCAAACGGCCGGTCATCGACCATTTTGTGTTTGTCCACTGCATAGTCACGAATGTCGTGGACGTTGATCTCGACGATCCCCGCGAGCTTTGCCCGGCGGATTATCCCGAAGTCGAAGACCTTATCAAAGAACTCCGGAAAAATTGTCAGGACGTCGATCTTCATCGCATTAAAATCTCAAATTTCAGATATGAAATTTAAAATTCCAAAAGTCCTTCCGGCGGGTCGACCTTGATCAGCTTATTGTCAATATCGACCTCAACGCAGATCGCCTCTGCAAACGGGATCAGGTACTCTTTCGCACCGTCGACGACCAGCAGATCGGTGCCGCCGGTTCGCATCAATTCGCGGACTATGCCGAGAGGAGCCCCATCGATGGTCTCGACCGTACAACCTGTGAGTTCCCAGTCGTAGTACTCATCATCTTCGAGTTCGACCGCTTCGTCCTCCGGAACACAGATCTCGGCATTCCTAAGCATTTCCGCGTCGTTCATAGAATCCACGCCTGAGAACTTCAGCACAACGCGGCCCGACTGGAACCAGTGGTCTTGAATTGTCAATTCTCGCCGGCTCGCGTCCGGCATAATAACCGTGACGAATTCGAGCCCATCGAACCGCTCAGGAAAATCCGTGAGTAAGTCGCACATCACCTCGCCCTTAATGCCGCGAGGCTTAGCGACCCTGGCGACGGCGACGAGCTCGGTTTCCACCTAGTCTTCGACGAGGTCGAGATGAAACCGCCTACCGTGTTTCTGGCCGGCGGCGAACAAGATACTCCTGATCGCCTTTACCGTTCGCCCTTCGCGGCCGATAATGCGGCCCATGTCGCTGTCCGCGACGCGAACCTCGATCCGGACGTTCTTACCGTCCGCGATCTCGTCCACCTCAACGGCATCGGGTTCGCTGACCAGCGCGGTAATGATCTTTTCGACCGCTTCCTTCATCTAGAGTTAGGCCTGAGCTTCCTCAGCCGGAGCTTCTTCGGCCGGAGCGGCCTCAGCTTCAGCGGCAGGGGCTTCCTCCGCTGCGGCTTCAGGAGCGGCCTCCGCAGTTTCCTCTACAGCAGGAGCTTCCTCACCGGCAGCTTCCGCGGCCTCTTCTGCCGGAGCTTCCGCGGCGGCAGCTTCTGCGGCTGCAGCCTCGGCAGCAGCCTTATCGGCGGCTTCCTTCTCGGCGGCCTCTGCTGCTACACGCTCTTCCTCGGCCTTGCGGGCTGCGGCACGCTCAGCGTCAGCAGCGGCCTTCTTCTCAGCACGGGCTGCGAGCATAGCGTCGCGTTCCTCATCCGACATCACCGGATTGTTCTTGATCAAGCTTGCGACGGTGTCGGTCGGCTGGGCTCCCACGCCAATCCAATACTGAATACGGTCATGATTGAGCCGAACGTCCGCCGGATCAGCAAGCGGATCGTACGTTCCGAGATTCTCGAGGTACTTACCGTCACGCTTTGAGCGTTTTTCCTTAACAACGACACGATAGAAAGGTCTTTTCTTCGCGCCCATTCTCATCAAACTGATTGCTAGCATAGTTTTCTTATCGGAGAGGTTGGCCCTGACAAATGTCGGGGTTCAACGTCGCTTTTTATGTCTTTTCTTCTTCCTTAAACTGCTTTTCGCCGAGCCGTTGGGCCCGTCATCTGAATAGTCCACGGCCGAACCGCCACCGAGCATTCCCAGCGGATTGCCACCGCCGAGCATCCCGCCGAGGCCGCCTGCCAGGCCGCCCGCCATTTTGCGGGCCATGCCGCCAAATAAACCGCCGCGGTTCATCTGGGCCATCATCTTTTTCATCTGCTCGTACTGACGCAAGAGCTGATTCACATCGCCGATCGTCGAACCCGAGCCGTTCGCGATGCGCGTTTTGCGGCTGGCATCGATCAGGCGATGGTCGTTCCTTTCCTGACGCGTCATCGAGCCAATGATCGCCTCGGTCCGCTTCATCTGCTGGTCAACGACGGCCGACTGCTCGTCCGTGATCTGAATGCCGCCGGTCATTTGCTCGGGCAGCATTTTCATCAGCTTCGACATCGAGCCGAGCTGCTTGAACTGCCCCAGCTGCTTCTGGAAATCCTCGAGCGTAAACTGGTTACGCGTGATCTTGAGAAGCTGCTCTTGGGCATCCTTCTCATCGATCTTTCCCTGGACCTCCTCGATCAGCGACAGGACGTCGCCCATCCCCAAGATTCGCTGGGCGATGCGATCAGGATAGAACGGCTCAATCGCGTCGTACTTCTCACCGACGCCCACAAATTTGACGGGCTGGCCTATGACCTGCCTGATCGACAGAGCGGCCCCCCCGCGTGCGTCGCCGTCCATCTTTGTGAGGACAACGCCGGTTATGCCGACACGCTCGTGAAATACCTCGGCGGAGCGAACGGCGTCCTGTCCGGTCATCGCGTCAGCGACAAAGAGTACCTCGATCGGCTTGGTCTCGGCCTTGATCGACTCAAGCTCGGCCATAAGCTCGTCGTCGATATGAAGACGGCCGGCCGTGTCGATCATCAGGGTGTCAAAACCTGTTTCGACAGCGTACTTGACGGCCCCGCGGACGATCGTCATCGGATCGTTCGTTTCTTTGGCCTCGTAAACAGCGACATTGACCGCGTCACCGACGACCTTCAACTGTTCGCGTGCCGCGGGACGATAGACGTCGGTCGAGACGAGCAGCGGCTTTCGTTCCTGATTGTCAGCTAGCCACCGCGAGATCTTGCCGGTCGACGTCGTTTTCCCCGAGCCCTGCAGGCCGACGATCATCACGACGTTCGGCGTCTGCTTCGTGAAAACGAGCCGCGACGAGGTGCCGCCCATGAGCTCGCTCAGTTCGTCGTAAACGATCTTAACAACCTGCTCATGCGGCTTAAGGCCGTTCCAGACCTCCTCGCCTTCTGCTTTCACACGGACCGATTCGACAAAGTCCTTCGCGACCTTGTAATTAACGTCCGCCTCGAGCAGCGCCATCCTGATCTCGCGCAAGGCAGCGTCAACGTGCTCGGGCGTAAGTTTGCCCTTGCCGCTCAGGTTGCGCAGCGATTGCTTGAGTTTATCGGACAGCGACTCGAACATATTTTACCGGCCATTAGACGCACTTCGGCGACAATAGTCGAAACTATAAATACTAGTGTTTTGCGCATTTAGTGTCAATAAACGCGCCTATGAAAGTATCCTCTCGATCGCGCGTACCACGGCGTCGATCGGCACCGTGCGGATGCACCTCGCGTCGCCGTAGACCTCGCACCTATAGCCTGGACACGGCTGGCAGGTGAACGGCTCAAAGACCACCTCATTTGCGGCGTCGGTCCACGGCCGCCAATGGTCGCGGTTTGATGAGCCAAAGATCACCACGGTTGGCGTTTCAACGGCGGCCGCGATGTGGGCCATTCCTGAGTCGTTTCCAACGAAGACCGTAGCTCCAGAAGCAAGCTCCGTGATCTCCGGCAGTGTCAGATCACTAAATCTAGTTATAGGCACCTCAGTTAGTTCTTCGAGCTGTGACAATGTGTCTGCTTCAGATTTCGATGCGATGGCGACGGGAGCGAGCCCTTTTGCGGAGAGAAATTCCGCGATCCTCGCAAAATTCTCAACGGGCCATTGCTTTGTGAAGAACGCGGTCGTGGGATGGATCAGGGCATATGATCCGCGCTTCTGGAGGTCGATCATGCGCCGTGTCCTACCGCTGTAAGTTACGGTCAATCGGCTCTTAGGGCGGTCGGCGACAGGAACACCGACGGACCCCAATACCGCAAGCTGCTGCTCGGCTGAGTGCGTTTTGTCGCGTCCCCAGAATTCGGCTGACGATAGCAATAAGTGGTTGTAAAGAAATGAATACTGGTAATTTGCTGACCCGACGCGATGCCGTGCCCCGGTAGCCCTGACCAAGAGCGTCGCGGTCGATCCGCCGTGGAGGTTAAAAGCGACATCATATCGCCTGCGGCGTAGCTCTCGCGCTATTCTCAGCCTGTCGCCGAGCGTCTTACCAACGGTCAGGACGTTATCGACCGCATCAAATCCGTCGAGTACCGGGGCGACCCAATCCTCAAGCAAAATATCGATCTGAGTGTTCGGGAGAAAGCGTCTGAGGGCGAGAAGAGACGGGGTAGAAAGAACTGTATCGCCTATTGAGCGAAGCTTTACGACCAGAACGCGCTCGACTTTTGCCCAATCGATCTCCATACAAAAAAGACGGCCTTTCGGCCGCCTCTTATTGTCCATTTTCTGTCACGGATTATCCATCTTCCCGCGTCGCTTCCTCAACGAGCATTACCGGTATCTCGTCGCGGATCGGATAAACCAGCGAGCACTCCGGATTCAGACATTTCAGCCGGGTTTCCGCCTCGTCGATCTGCAGTTCAGAACGGCACTGCGGGCATCGAAGGATCTCGAGTAATTCCGGACTGATAGCCATCTATGCCGCCTCGGTTTTCGTCCCGCATTCTGGGCAGAATTTTGCTCCCGGAGCCAGCTCGAACTGGCAGTTAGAGCACTTCGCCTTTTCCTGCGTCGAACCGCATTCTGAGCAGAATTTTGCCCCCTCGCGAAGCTTGGCACCGCA
>CAZWSK010000151.1:0-5995 GCA_964636445.1 uncultured Chloracidobacterium sp. | reverse complement strand
GAGCTTATGAAAGCATCGCCGATCTCATCGAACGTGTTCCTGAAATAAACAAAAAAGAGATCCGCGCTCTCAGCATCGCCGGCGCGCTCAATTTTGACAACACGGTCCATCGCCGCGAAGCGCTGTGGCAATCGGAACTGGCAATGCAGCCGGTAGGAGAACTATTTGAAGATGGCAGCCGTGTCAGTAGTCCGCACGTAAGTAAGGGCTCAGCGTCGAATGGAGTCGAGAATAGAGCCCTCACTTACGTGCGGGCTACCGACACGCCCTTCCTAACCCGCCTCGAAGGCATCGATCTCGTCGACGCCGACCTGCGTAAGACCGGCATCTCGATCGGCAAGCACCCAATGGCGTTCGTTCGCGAAGAAATGCGACGCCGCGGCGTGATCACAGCCGTTCAATCTCTCGACCTTAAAAAGAACCAAGTGGTCTCCGTCGCCGGTGCCGTCATCATCCGACAGCGGCCGATGACGGCGAACAATGTCGTCTTTATCACGCTCGAGGACGAGACGGGCTTTGCAAACTTTGTAGTGATGCCTGACAAATTCGAGCAATACCGATCGGTGATCAACACTCACGATTTCCTGATAATCCGGGGAATTTTCGAGGAGCGAGGAATGCTGAAAGCGCTGCACTTCACGCCCGTCAACGAGGTACAGACGGAGGTGGTATCGCATGACTTTCGATAGCTCACCTGCGCTCGTAACGATAGGCCGGATCGATGCTTATCGCGCGGGCAAACTGCCTTCCGGCAAGTGGATGCATTCCGATATTCTGCAGCCGCAGCCCGAGCATCCAGTGAAAACGCGCGTCGTTCGGGATGCCTATCTCGGCATTCCGCTCCTGCTCTGCCGTCATCGCCGCGTCACCTTCGGCCGCAGCCGCTCCCGCAAGCATCAGACGCGCGAGAGCCGCCGAATTCCTGTCAGCGCTGGCGTCAGTCCATTCGCTGACAGCTGCCGTACGATCTCCCAACGCCCACAACGCCTCGCCCTTTTCGACGCGTGCCAGGCTCAGGTCTCTGCGCTCGGCGAGTGCGCTGTTGAGATCGACGAGAGCCTCCTGGCTCCGGCCGAGCCGGTTGAGTATCGAGCCGCGGTAGTACAAGAACAACGCACGCGTCGAGCCATCGGCCCGTTCGGCCGCCGTGCTGAGCAGGTCGATGGCCGTGTCGGCGTTGCCGCCAAGGAACTCGACCCAGGCATGCTTGGGCAGAGCGTGGTCGTTGACAAGGAAACCGGCGGCCGACGCCGCTTCAAAATATTCCCGAGCGAGAGCCACACTGTGTTTGTCAGTTCGACTCAGCGACACCGAAGGGTCCTTTCGCGCGAGGGCGAGCTCATCCGGAACGTTTATTCGCTGGAAAACGACATCGCCGCGGCGCTCGTTGAACCGTACCCAACCGCTGTGAGCGTTCAGTCCTATCCAAGCGAACGAGAAGATCAGAAACGCCCCGCCCGCAAGCGTCATCTTGCCCGCGGCCCGCAGCCGAACGTTGTAGAACGCAAGATCCTTGAGAACTATGAATCTCGCGGTGACCACCGCGAGGTAGGTCGTGACCAGTGCAATGCCAAGCGACATCAGCATCGGCACGAGCTGATACACATTCCATACCGCCAGATAACTTGCGATAAAGATGCCGGCGGCGAATATCTCTTCGGGCCATGTCAGAGAATAGGCCTTCCTCTGTTTCTTCGTGCCCCCGGCTGCGATCGACGGCTTACCGAAGCCGAAATACAAAGCGTCCTGCGGGCATACGCTTACGCAGTCCATCTGCCGATGGCAATTCGGATCAACGACCATTCCGAACTGTTTAACCTCGCGGTGGACGCTGACATTCGACGTGCAGGCGTCCGTACAGTGGCCGCACTGGTCGCAGGCGTCGGTGACACGGATCTTTCCTGGCGAGAATCGGTCGAAAAGTTTGTAGAACCCGCCGTAGGGGCACGCATAGGTGCAAAAGCCCTTCGAACCAAGAAAGTACACGGTCAAGAAACCGCAGATAAAAAGAAAAGGAATGGCGACGCTCACGGGTGGGAAGGTTGCCCACATGTCGCGCGTCATCAGTTGGTTGGTGAACTGCGGTATAAGCGGTTCGGCGGCAGCCTTTGTAAAATAGCGGGCGGCCGTCGGCCAGACAAACATGTACAGGCCCGCCGCGAGCGGAATATAGACCAGCAGCCGAGAGCGGAAAGGTTTTGGGCGCAGTCCGATCTTGTTCAGGAGCCAGGCACAGAGGTCCTGGAGGGCGACCATGTGGCACGCCCAGCCGCAAAAGAATCGGCCGAGGAGCAGCGTCGTAAGTATCGCGAGACTAAAGTATATCAGTCCCGCATTTATTGCGCCCCGCTGCAGCGTATACATCGCCTCGGCCGGTTCGATCGGAGAGACGGTAGTTCCCATCAAACGCCACTGGATGATATGCGCGATCATCAGCAGGTTCAGCGCGATGAGCGCAGTTGCACGCCACCGCGCGGCTCTCGACGGCCGCGCACGGCTCTTGCGGGGTTTCTTTACGTCCTCAACCGGCATCGCTGTATGCAATGCCGAACGGGGACCGTCCATGGCTCTGCACGTGTCCGATTATTAGTTAATGACGCCCGGCCCTGTTATGACCTGGCTCATATCTGATGAAGGGAACCTGATGAGTCCATGGAGGCGGCGATCGGAATCGAACCGATGAATAAAGGTTTTGCAGAATTGGCTGGACAATATCATCGAGTGTTCTCGGAATACTCTGAGTTTGTCCCAGATTGCATTCTGCAAGGCCGCTAGTATGTTCCTGAATTACGCAGTTTTCTCCTGTTTTTTGCAGTTCGCGGACAATTCGTGGACAACTTAAGAGCCGAGAGTAAGCTGTTAGCCATCATCACTTTTCGGTGTTAGTCCGGGTCGATGAGGCCAGCATTTCGAAGAAAGGTCAGAGCCTCCTCAGCATCACGCAGTTCCGGTATTGCGGCTAATGCACGGACCGCACGCATCTCTAACACGTCCTTTTGAAAGCCATTGAGTTCCGCTTTAGGTCGTGAGTCCAGATGGCTCCACAAAGGAAGCATTAAAGGCTCGTTCTCGCGCGGTGTGTCTCGCGTTAGGACTGCCGCAAGATCGATCGATGAGGCATCGCGAGCCGTTAGCGGCTCAGAAATACCCCAGCGGTCGCGAAGTGTTTTGATCACCGCTGTATGGTCAAACGCGATCGTGGTTTCTTTACCGTTCACCTCGATTGACGGATGGAACACAGTTCCTTCCTCGATGTACGGCGAGATCAACACCGCTGGTACGCGTATCCCGTAACGATCAAATTTGAATCCGCACTCGGTTGCCCCTTCGACGTAATCTTCGGGAGGTACAGCAGCGGGAGGGGAAACGTGATCAAAGTACCCGCCATGTTCGTCATAGGTGATGATGAAGAACGTGCGTTCCCAACATGGACTCGAAGCAACTGCTTGAAATACCCGATTGATCAAGTTTTCGCCTATCCGAATATCACAAACAGGATGCTGGTCATTGTGAACCCGCCCGTCGTTATCTGCGCCGACTATCCTCGGCTCGATGAACGCTTACGCGGGCAGCGTGCCGTTAGCAGCGTCGGCGAAGAACTGTTCCATCGGAGCTCGATACGGGGGCCTCTCATACGACCAAATCGGAGGATGGAGTTGATACGTTAGCGGTGATGGATCTAGTTCGTCATGATAGATCCTCCACGCATTCGTCGGGCTGAACAATCCACCAAAATCAGCATTTAGGAGTTGGTCGAAGATCGTTGCCGCGATGCTTGTAGGCCACGCGTTGGCATTATTCACCCACCCATTCGATTGGGCAGCATGCAGGAAAGCCCGGTTGCACATTGTCGCTCCGGGCAAGGGAGAGAACCAGCTGTCGCATACTGCGTAGTTTCTCGCCAAAGTGCTGATCACCGGCACGGTCGCATACTCATCGATCGAACCGACCGGCGCACATGGGCTAAAACAGGCCATTATCGCGTCTGTGTTCTCGCGCGTCGGCTCTCCGCCCGCCTCAACGATGATCGCCTTTATGTAGTTCTCAACAAAGCCCGTCATCGGGGCCGTCGCCGGAGGTGGGAGGGAAGTCCCGCAAGGGTTGGCCGCGAAAGGCGCGTCACCGAAAAGTTGTGTCTGAACATCAGCGTAATCATGGTAGGGATCAGCGGCCCAAGGGCTTGTAAAGTATCGCCCCCGGGATAGCGGGATATCATCACACCCCCACGATCGTGCGTACTCAGGTGGTACCGGATTCGTCCATTGCTTTCCGTCGCTTCTGGAAACTCCTTCAAATGACTGACCCCGCGGCGGCTTATCGAAAGGCGGTGGATTGTCGGGGTGATATAGGTAGCCGATCATGTTGTCGGCTGAGTGGTTCTCCATCATTAGCACAACGAGATGGTCAAACTTAGGGAAACTCGCGCTCATACGGTCTTGCTGTCCTGAATTGGAATGGATCTTGTCGGGCAGGAATGTTACCACACGTTTCTCGAACCAGACCTCCGAGAATGCAAACTTAATCTCTCGGTCTCTCTGCACTTGACAAACGAATGGAAAAGCCGCATAGTGCTCACGTTCACTTATACAAGCGGGTTGAAAGCCTTTTTGAGCGATTTACCGGGACGGGTTCACAGCGTTCTCGGGTGAAATGGCAATAAAAGCGGCTTCGACGCTCCCGAAATCGAATCTCTCTCCCTGAGACGTTTCCCTTTCGCCGGCTTCCCAGCCTCTCGCCATGCACTCTCGTTCCGCGCGATTCGGGAGAGTTATGTTTAAAACTAATGTTGATCGGGGAATCGGCGAACCCAGTGCGCTCCGTGGCTGGCTTCGCAGGCACGTGATCGGGCTGAGCACCGTAGGGGGCGGCTTATTCATTGTGCTAGGCGTGTTTGCCTCAAACGGGTGGCTACCACGGACTGACGCCATGTCCGGACAACGCTATGGCTGGTTTGGCAAGAGGCTTTCGAAAGGTGCTCCGAGCAGTTGGATTCCTTTCGCGCCGCCGTCGCCTAGCCCGACTCCGCAGCTCAGTAAAGAATATATATACGCGGGATCTCGACTACTCGCCGTTGAGGATGCAAATGCCGACGGGGCTCCACCCGCCAACCTCGCCATATGGCGCGAATCGACGGGCGTCTGGTACGTTTTGACTAGTCCTGAGGACGTTAAGGAGACGTTTCTTACTTTTTCTTGGGGAATGGCTAGCGATAAACCGGCGCCCGCCGACTTCGACGGTGACGGAAAGACTGACTTTTGCGTTTTCCGACCATCGAACACCACTTGGTACATCGTTAAGAGCTCAGACGACTCATATTGGTTTCCAGTTTATGGTCAATCTACTGACAAGCCGGCCCCTGCCGATTATGACGGGGACGGAAAATCGGATCTAGCAGTTTTCCGGCCTTCCGATGGCAAGTTCTACATCTCGCAAACCTCCACATCAACGACAGTGTCATACACCATCGGCCAGAATGGCGACAAGCTTGCTTCTGCAGATTATGACGGTGATGGTAAGACAGATCCGTGCGTTTGGCGATACGGTACCCCAAGCCAATTCCGGTGCCGTTTAAGTAGTGATGGCCAGATGCACTACGTAAGTCTTGGCTCTGGAAGTGGCGATGTACCGGTTAGCGCTGATTTCGATGGCGACGGAAAGGCTGATTTTGCACTCCTGGGTAGCAATATCTGGACTATCTTGAGCAGCGGTACAGGCCAACCGTCAAGTATCTCGTGGCAGTCCAGTGGAGATAAGCCCGTGCCGAGTGACTATGATGCCGATGGCAAGGCCGACATCGCCGTCTTCCGAGATTCCAACGGGACTTGGTACATCAAAAAGAGCTCGAACGATCAAACTCGGACTACGCAATGGGGTATGTCCGGGGATTATGCAGTTCCAGCATTTTATGATCAGTAGCAAGGAATCTGTTTGAAGGCAGGAAGGGACTTCAACAACTAGAGCGATAGCCTAACGGTTAACAGGAACGGGCCCCATA
>CAZWSK010000150.1:0-6041 GCA_964636445.1 uncultured Chloracidobacterium sp. | reverse complement strand
GCATTGATGTCCGCGGCCTTCTTTTCGTCGACCTCAAATCCGATCGTGCCAAAACCTTTCAGGCCAAATTCGACAATGAGCGGCAGCCCTACGTAGCCTAGACCGATTACACCGATCATTGCCTCGCGATCGGCGATCTTTCGCTTAAGTTCCTCTTTTATCATTATTTACGTTTTGGGATCGGCGGTGCCGGAGGCCGGTTTTTGGCCCAAACTATTAAACTATGTTAAGCGCCAGACTTAGTCAAGATTTTTACCGGCCGTATGCTAGAATTATGCCCAACACGTTTTCGGCTGTGCCTCCCGTTGTATCAATACGAGAAATAGCGTGCGTTCTCCTGTATGAGTCCTGAGATCGTCTCGACAAACCCCGTCGTTCGCGCCGTCTTGGATGGCTCGGCCCCGCGAGCTGCGCAGATCGCAGCCTCACGCGGGGCATTGCCGCTACAGCAGAGCGATCTACTCGAGCTGCTGGTCGGGCTGTACCAGGGTAATGATCCTGAGCTAAAAGAGAACGCTCTCACCGCCCTGCGATCTCAGCAGGCCGGCGATATCGAGTCTACGCTTCGCTCTACGGAGGTCGCACCGCGCGTGCTGGGCTACTTTGCGACTCAGGGTGACCTGCCGGCCGGCGTTCATGAGGCGGTAATAACGAATTCCCTCACGCCGCCCGAGGCCCTCGCCGAGCTGGCCCGATCCGCACAGAACGGTTCCCTGCTGGAGCTGCTGTCATTCAACCAGCAGCTTCTCATTCAAAATCCGGCGATCATCGACGCGATCATCGGCAACTCGAACCGCACAGCCGAGGCCGAACGCCGTGCGTCTGAAATAAAGCGGGAGTTCTTTGAGAAGGAACGCGGTGCACAGCAGATCGCCAACGAATTGCGTGCCCGCGGCAATGATGCGGCGGCGGAGTTCCTCGAACAAGCCGAGTTTGCCGGTGACATGGACGGCTCCGGATTAACGACCGAGGATGCGATCCTTTTGGCCAGCCACATCGAGGTCCCGGACTATGAGACTGACGATTCGTGGATGGGCCTCGAATATATCGAGGAGATCTACGAAGAGACCGAGGAACAGCGCAAAGCCGCCATCGGCAAGATCATTGGCGAACTGCAGATGGAGGGCGAAGAGATACCTGGCGACCGCATCTCGATGATCAACCGTATCATGAAGATGGGCGTCAAGGATCGTGTGAAACTCGGAATGAAAGGCGACCGGGAGGCCCGGAATATCCTCATCCGCGACCCGAACCGGCTCGTTTCGAGCGCCGTAGTAAACAATCCGCGAATTACAGAGCAGGAGATCGAGATGATCGCTTCGATGCGGTCGATCAGCGAGGAAATACTGCGCCAGATCGCCGCCAACCGACAGTGGTCAAAGGGCTATAACATCATGCACGCTCTCGCCAAGAACCCGCGAACGCCGCTAGCGAATGTTATGACGATAATGTCGCGTCTGCAGCTTCGTGACCTGCTGGCACTTACCAAAAACCGCAACGTCTCTGACGCCGTTCGCCGTCAGGCCTTGCGGCTCCACAGCGCCCGCACCGGCGGGCCCAAACACTAGATGAATTCGACCGTCGGCAAGCTCAGGACAACGCTCGAAATGATCAAGTTCGAGCACACGCTATTTGCGCTGCCGTTCGCGTTTCTCGGGGCGATCCTGGCGGCGAACGGACTGCCGACGCGGTGGCAGATTCTGTGGATAACCGTCGCAATGGTCGGTGCGCGCTCTGCCGCAATGACATTCAACCGAATAGTCGACCGCGACATCGACGCCCGAAATCCTCGCACCGCGGCCCGTGAGCTCCCGACAGGAAAACTGTCGGTCGGGTTTGCTTGGGTCTTTCTCTACATCTCGATCGGCGTATTTCTGGTCGCTTCTTATCTGCTCAACTGGCTGACGTTCTCTCTCTCGCCGGTCGCTCTACTCGTCATTCTTGGCTACTCGTATGCGAAGCGGTTCACGGCGTTTGCGCACGTACTTCTGGGCCTGGCGTTGGCGATCTCACCATCGGCGGCTTGGATAGCGGTACGAGGCTCGTTGAGCGACGAGGTGCCTATCTTACTGTCGCTGCTCGTGCTTATGTGGACGAGCGGATTTGACGTGCTCTATGCCTGTCAGGACCATGAATTCGATCGCCAGGCGGGACTGCGGTCGATCCCTGCACGTTTTGGAATTCGTAATTCCCTGTGGATAGCGCGCCTATTTCACCTTCAGGCCTTCCTTGTTCTCCTGCTTCTCTATCTGGCTACGGGAATGGCCTGGCTGGCCTTGGCCGGTGTCTTTGCGACGGGAGCACTGCTTATCTACCAACACACACTCGTCCGTGCGGACGATCTGTCGCGAATGAACGCTGCATTCTTCACGACGAACGCGTTCGTGAGTGTCATCCTGCTGGCGACGTTTGGCGGAGCGGTGTTTCTGAAGTAAGTTCCTTTCGCATACAAACGCTGTTCATCACGTCAGCGTATTGCCCGTAATTCGGGATCTCGCGGTATCCCGAACGCTTGTAAAGCGCGATCGCCTCCGGCTGTTTTAAGCCCGTCTCAAGCACGCACACGGTAAAACCGCGTTCGGCCGCCCATGATTCCAGAACCGCGAGCACTCCCGCCGCGATCCGCCGTCCCCGCCACTCGGACAGTACGAACATCCGCTTTATTTCCGCTATATCGTCGGTGTGCCTTTTGAATGCACCACACCCGACGGCTGTGTCCCCCACGTATGCCACGACAACACCCAACATTGCGTCCAATGTGTTGAATTGCGAATAGAATGCATGCTCATCGCCGTCACGTAACGCCAGTTCGCGGTCGAGTTCGACGACTAGTCTCTGAAAATCCTCGTCCTTGTTGTCGGCACGTACCAACCGTACAGTGCTCACAGCGTTTTAGGAACGTGCAGATCGGTGCCGATCCGTTTGTTAAGGCCTTTGATGAAGTAGGCTGATAGCAGGGGCGACTCGACCTCGACATTCTGGTGAACAAAAAAGTACAGGTTTCTTAGTCCCGCTTTTTTCCACTTTGCAATGCGCTCGATCCATTCGTCGAGTCGAGGGAAATCTGACTCGTGATTCGCCCCGACCCAGCGGATGAACGCTGTGTCCGTGGTCAGCCGCATATGCATGAGGTCGCGGCGGCCCGCGGTGTCGACGAGAACGTTTGTGATACCGGCATTCTCGAGCAGATCATACAGGCGTGGCGCGATCTCAGGATCGGTGTGCCACTCGCTGCGGCGAAACTCCATGGCGATCGGTATGTGGTCGAAGTTCCAGACGTTCGTCACAAAATCCTCGACACGGTCAAAACCGCCCGCACCAAAATTGTCATGCATCTGCAGAAAGGGCATACCCAGCTTTTCTTTTAGGAAAACAACATTCTCGGCAAATTCCTCACACCGCTGTTCCACATCCTTCAGCCTGGAGTAATGCGTCACGCCCTGGTTAAATTTTGGAAAGAACTTGAAATTATCGACCACGCCCTCACGCCACGCTGTGTAGTTCTTCTCCCAATAACGCTTATAAAACGTCGCGTTCAGCTCGATGCAATTGAATTGCGTCGAATAGTAATGCAGTTCGTCCTTGGCCTTGACCTCCTTCGGATAAAAGCCCTTCAGGTCCTTGCTGTTCCACTTTGCGCAGCCGACGCGGACCTGAAGAGTATTAACTTTCGAATTCCCCAAGACCCTCTTAGTGTCAGGATGATCTGGTGGGATCGTGAAATCGATGTCTTCGGCATTCGGGACCTGACCGAACTTCATATTTCTTCGCCGCTCCTTTTAATGCATCGAGGTGGGCTGACCGCGTAATCGTAACACAGGATATTCGCGAAAATCACGATGCGCTGCATTGGCCTAGGACACGACAAGAAAGTGCACGCCCGCAAGCTCGGTCAAGCGAGCGGCCGTGCACATACTCCTCTTCAAAAATTATTCCAGATCAACAACTAGAAGGCTGTCGAAACCGGAATATCGCCGCCGATGCCGAACTGGGCATAGATGACCTGCCCATTCGAAGATGCGCGGATGTACCAATTTCCGTTGCGAAAGAGTGCGACGTCCGCTTTTCCATCGCCGTCGTAATCGCCTACGGAAGGGACGTCGCCGTTCTGTCCGAACTGGATCGCGTCAAAATTTTGAGCCGGGATTCCCGTCGTACGTGCTATATACCAAAAACCGTTTGAGGGACGGAAGACCGCATAGTCCGTTTTGCCTGTTCCATTAAGATCTCCTGCTATCGGAATGTCTCCCAACTGTCCGAAAGCATCAGCCTGAAACTGGCCATCGGAAGACCGCAAAACATACCACGTACCAGTGGACGGCCGCCAAACCGTGTAGTCGGCCTTATGGTCGGCGTCGAAATCCCCAACTATCGGTTTGTCGCCGGTGGCGCCCCAGTGCTGCCCGCGGAATTGATTATCAGACGAGCGAAGTACATACCAGTCTGACGTGGACGGGCGAAAGACTGCGATATCAGCTTGGCCATCCCCGTCAAAATCGCCGGGAATCGGCAGGTCGCCCGCGGTACCGAATACTGCGATCCGATAGGTCCTCGTACTTGACTGCAAAACGTACCAAGTCCCGTCACGAAAGACGGCAGGGTCTGTTCGTCCGTCGCCGTCGTAATCGGCGGGCGCGAATTCGTCGGTGCTCAGGCCAAATTGATCGGCTGATGGGTTATTGACGTTGACGAAACCCGTACTGTTGTTCCGATACCAGGCCGCATTTCCGCCGCCGTTAGCGTTCGGCCGGATCACGGAAATGTCGGAAATACCGTCCGCGTCAAAATCGGCTGCAGCGCATTGCGTGGGCGTCGACGGATTGAGGAACCGAAAAACACTGAAATTACCCTGCAGGATCGATCCGTTAGTTCCCTGCCCCACGGCAACCACCCGGCCGTTTGTCTGAACCGCGACATCATAGGCGGTCATAGTGTTTGATGTTGCGAGCGTCGTGGCTAAGATGCGGCCGCTGCATCCGAACGAACGGTCAACCGAACCGTTTGAGTTGTACCGAAAGAGCGAAACTCGCGTGCCGATCGTACCTGCCGAAAATCCCACCCCAATAAACTTACCGTCTGGCAAAGCGGCCCCACCGTAGAGAAATTCCTGATTATTGCCGAAGTAGCCGCCCGCTATTCCATTCGTGCCAAAGGTTGCATCAGCCACGCCTGCGGGTGTAAATCGCAGTAACATGTGCCTTTCAAATCCGCTCGGATTTACGTAGAGCCCGAGCGCGGTGATCACGCCATTTGGCTGCACAAACGTCTTAGAGATCTGGTCGAACTGGGCAGTCGGGACTGCGGTTACCACTTTTCCGCTTGAGCCAAAACTCGTGTCGAGCGCTCCGTTGCTTAAATACCGGGCCGCTGCCGAATGGTTATTCGACGTCATAGCGTAACCGCCCAGAATAATATGTCCGGTTGTCGTATTAACTGCCATCGATGTCGCGTTCGCGGTGCCGCCGAAACTGGTCGTTGTGATTCCCCCTGTTCCAAAAGTTCCATCAAGCGATCCGCCCGATGTCAGTTTTGAAAGCAGGAATTTACCGCCCGCAATACCGGCGACGTACATCGAATTATCCGTCAGGACATACACGGAATTGAGAACTGCCGACGCTTGGCCAAATGCGGAAACGAAAGATGCATTCGTGGCGAAGGTCGAATCTAAAGAGCCATCAGAATTCAAGCGTGTTACGACTCCAAAACCGGTAGCGTAGCCCGCCAGTATTATTTTGCCGTCCGACTGAAATCCGATGGCCTGGACGCGCGATTCTACAAAATTTGCGCCGTTCGAGAACGGAACAACGATAAAACCGGCGCCCGCGCCAAAGGTCGTGTCGGGAGTGCCGTTGGCATTAAAGCGGGCGACGGCCATCCCGCCCGTCGTAGTGTTTTGAACATATCCGCTGCCCGCAACGACTATCCGGCCGTTTCGATCTATCGCAACTGCCCGGGCAAAGCTTGACCCATTGGCATTCGGCGAGGCTCGAAACACGAGTTTGCCGGTTGTGGCGAAACCCGTGTCGAGTCCGGTCCCGGCT
>CAZWSK010000149.1:0-6044 GCA_964636445.1 uncultured Chloracidobacterium sp. | reverse complement strand
TAGTGCCGACCAGACAATTGAACGGCGAGCCGAGGCGGCCGTCGCCGTTCGGGCCCGCCGCGGCGTCGACAAACCAGATCATTCCGCTGACCGTGATCGTTACCGTTCCGGTTGAGGTGCCGCCCGGGCCGGACACGACGTATGTGAACGTGTCGGTCCCTGTAAAGCCCGGTGCCGGATTGTATGTGAAGCTGCCGTCACCCGCGCCAGCGGTCACGCTGCCGCCGTTCGTGGAGGTGCCCGTGTCGAATGGTGCCGTGTCGCCGGCGAGCATTGTTATCGTAAGTCCCGTATTTGTGCCTGTCAGCGGGTCGACGTCGTTGGCGAGCAGGTCACCGGCCCCGTCGGGCTGTGTGATGCTCACGTTGCCTACCGCCGTATAGCTGTCGGCGACAGCCAGCGGCTGGGCGACGAGCGATCCGGGCACGAGGGCCAGCTCGTTGGGGAGCATGTCCGTGAATTTGAGCCCCAATGCGGGGTCCATTCCGCCGTTGGTGATCGTGACGGTGTATTCGAGCATGTCCCCGACGCCCGGGGCTCCGGGATCGGCGACCCCATCGATGTCCACGTCCGTGAACAATAGATCCTGCTTGGTCGCGGACACACTTGGCGAACCAAGCGCAGCTCCGCTGGTGTTGGCGGCGGGAGGCGTGTAAGCGGCCAACTCGGCACGCGAGACGCGGCCTCCGGCGACGGCAACAAACACTACGGCACACACGGCTAGCACAAACGCTGCCGCAAAACGCAAGCGGGAAGATACGCGTGACATACAGGAATCTCCTAAAGAGTGGAAAAGAAACCGACCTACGTGAAAACGAAACCCTAAATTGTGTAACGAAAGACCTGCTAAATCATACTCCTGTCACCCGCAGCGGTCAACGGACGATATCGGTCGTTAAGTGTCGCGCAGCGTACAAAGTTGACGCATGTTTTCCGTTAGTCTGATCCTCGACGGGGCCGCACTGTCTGTGACTACGGGCTCCAAAGTATTAACGACCTGGAGGAATTAAAAATGACAGAACATGCAACAAGTACGCGCCGTGAGGAATCAGGCTGGTTGACAGGACTTTTTAGCGATCGAGACAGCTCGGAGCGCGCTTACCGCTCGCTTCGTGAACGCGGATATTCGGACGACGAGATCAACGTAATGATGTCCGACGATACGCGAGATAAATGGTTCTCTGACAACGACGACAGCGAACTCGGCAACAAGGCGGCTGAGGGCGCCGGCGTCGGCGGGGCTATCGGCGGTACGCTCGGGGCGATCGTTGGCGGCGTTGCGGCTCTCGGCACGAATCTCGTCCTGCCTGGCCTTGGTCTGATCGTTTGGGGCCCGATCGCGGCTGCGCTCGCAGGTGCCGGAGCGGGCGGTGCTGCCGGAACCCTTGTCGGCGCACTTGTCGGCTGGGGAATTCCCGAGGAGCACGCACAGCGTTACGAGGAAGGCATCAAGAACGGCGGGGCCGTACTTGGAGTTCGCCCCCGCTCGGCGGACGACGCAGAGTATTTCGACAACGAATGGCGGACCAACTACGGCGGCCAGCATATTTATCGATAATCGGCGGCGGGGCCGCCGGCAATGAAAGAGGCCGGCGGCCTACATCTTTCTTTAATAAGGAGAAAAACCATGAGAAGAGCGAATGTACTGATACTTCTTACCGCGGCGTTTGCCTTTGCCTGCGGTGACACGGGAAATACGAACAACGCACGTAACGCCAACAACGGCAACCTTGCGAATATGCGCGGCACCAACACGAACACGGGTTACGTCACAAATACGAACACTAACGCGGTCCCGGCAATGCCGACAAACGCAACCAACATCACGCCGCCAAACATGAACACGGGCAGCTCGAACAACCGGAACTCGAACGAAAACCGGAACTCGAACTCTAGTATGTCGAACAACCGCAACCGACCGTAACCAATCGAGCGACTATGACTGCCACCGCCGATCCGAAACGGTGACAAGTAACCAGTAAAAAAAGCAAGACCGCGAGAGATCCTCGCGGTCTTTTTGATTGGTACGGTTTGGGCTTTAGGTCCGCGGCGGAAAGACACCCTGCAGGGCGATGCAGAAATAAAATGTCAGATACGGCTGCATGTTGTTGTGCGGCTGATCGCCGCCGGTTGGGGCGAGGGCTTCGGGAGCCATCGAGACCTGCGGACTAGCGGCCGGCGCATATAGGACCGACAACTGGCCGTAGTAGTGAGCACCGGGCAACGTCGAATCGTCGTCATCCGCCGTACCGCGGAACTGATGCGAGTGCGACGGTATCTCGGATTCGAGCAGAGAAACGGTCTCAGAGCCGCCGGTCTCGCCCAGATCGTGTAATGACAAGCCCGGTCCCTGGCCCGGATGCATTGGTGCCCGGCCCTGGAGATCGGGAAGTGCAAAATTCGATTTGCCGTTGCCGCCGTACGTCGTGCCGAGCAGGGAGAACAACGCGGTGTTCTGCGACAGCGGCAGAAGCTGGCCGTCGCACCAGGCCCAACCGCGCGGGGCGAAATTGAACGGGAATATGCGGATCTCCGCTACAAAAGGATCAGCCATTGTTCCTCCTTCCCGCGAGAGTCGGCGACGGGAATATGCCAAACAGCGAAATAATGAAGTTAACGCAGAGATACGGCTGGAAATTCGTATGCGGCTGACTGCCGCCGACTGGAGCGATCATTGCCGGACTCATATTGAGCGAACTGAACTGCGTCGAATAGAGATCGCCCTGCGCAACCGCCGAAACGGAGCCGAGGGGAGACCTGGACGAGGCGGCAGTATTAGATGCGAGCATCGGATGCGAGTGTGCAGGTATCTGGTTCACGGTTAGCGTGATCTCCTCGGCACCGCCGGTCTCGGCGAGGATAAATCCGTTGCCCTGATGCAGCGGAAGACGACCCCGAAGGTCGGGCAGAGCGAACGTCGATTGCCCGTCACCACCGTATGTCGTGCCGATCAGTTGGAAGAGCGTCTCATTTTCCGAGATCGGAAGCAGCTGTCCCTCGCAAAACATCCAGCCCGCAGGAGCAAAGTTGCCTGCGAAGATCCTGATCTCACCTACGAATGGTTGTGCCATAACTTCTCCTTATGTCGGGCTCGGGAAGATCCCCTGAAGAGCAATGCAAAAACTAATAGTCAGAAAAGGCTGCATATTCAGATGCGCCTGATTGCCTCCGGCGTTTGCGACCGAGGAGGAGCCCATTGCGACCGGACTCGTCGGCGCTCCGTATGCATTTGTGCTTACCGTCTGCGCCAAGAGGTTGCCGGACGGCACGTCGAGCGTAGCCACGGTTTCAGTCGCCCGCGCGACGTGCGTATGCGTTGGAAGCTCAGCGATCGACAGCGTATGCGCCTGTTCGCCGGCCCTTTCTCCCAACGTGTGCCCGCTCCCAACGTGGATAGGTACGCGGCCTCTAAGATCTGGCAAGCCAAAATTAACTCGCCCGTCACCGCCGAATGTCGTTCCGAGCAGCGAAAACAGTGCCTGATTCTGGTTGATAGGCAAAAGCTGGCCGTTGCACAGCGCCCATCCCTGCGGAGCGAACACGAACGACATCATCCTGATCTCTGACAAAAAAGGTTCTGCCATAACTGCTCTCCTACATCGACGCCGTGCCCGATGACGGCATGTGCCGGTTGATCACGGCGTAATATGAGATCCTGTTATCAACGCGGCGGCCCACTGAGATGAAAAGGTTGAAATCGCCTATATTGAAGTGATTCACCTCGTAAGTTCCCTGCACGAGCGGCGAATTCGCCGGCCCGCTAAATGTCAGAACAAAACACTCGCCCGAACGTCGCCGCATCGGGCCCGGCGGCCGTGTGTCCTCGATGTCGGTAAGCCTCAGGACGGCCTCGGGCACGCCGATGCCGCCGAAGGAAAAATCCGTCCCGACAAACGGCAGGAATGACGCCCAACCGAGCTTCGAAAGGTTGTCCGGCCCCGGCTCCGCCTGTGCGGCCACATCCAGATGAAGGATCGCCCCTGCTGCTATCGGGGCTGCGGCTATGAATGTACGACGCGTTAATTTCATTAAGGAACCTCCTTATGCTGCGGCGACAAAGTTGTTGAAAACGGCCTCAAGATAAAGGCCGTCAGCATCGCTTTTGACCGGGACCAGAAAAATGTCCATCACGCCGAGATGCTCGTGGCTAAGCCGGTAAATGCCCTGCGCCGGCGGCGTGCCGGCAGGCGCTTTGAAGAGAAGCGAAAAATTCTCCTGCACCTCGTTGATCACGTGTTCCTCGAGGCCAGCCAGGGTCATTTCGAGTTTCCCGCCCTCGGATAGCTCGGCCTCAAAGACCGTTCCTGCCTGCTCTGAAAACTCGACACGCGTCGGCAGTGTCTCGGCGATGTCCTTCATAGAGCCGGCGGGATGCAAAATAACAACGAAACTGAAATGAACTTACTACGCGAGAATCGTAGCAGGTTTTCTTAAACCGCACAACGGAAAATCAGGAGGATTTACCGCCGGTGCCATTCGTAACGTCGCGAAACGCCGTCGTCCTCGACAACCGAAAAGCCGCGTTTTTGAAAAAAGGCCTGATGCGGGTTGAAGATCTCTAGAAAGACCCTCACCGATCGCCCTAGGTCCCCGGCCTCGCCGACGACGCGGCGGACCAATTCGCTACCGATCCCGCGGCCGCGGAATTCCGGAAGCACGGTCAGGTCCATTATCGCGAATTGGCTCTCGCCGCGGTGCACGAGCAGGCGACCGCACGGCTCGCCGCCGTACAGAATGATGTCAAATGTCGCTCCGGCGTAGTGTTTACGGTAGTGCGCGTTTTGTGCTTCGAATTGGTGCTCCAGAAAGGCGCGCTTCAGGCTCTTGTCCCATTGGACCGCACTGAGCTCGGTCTCACGCGATGCCTCATAGACGCGCAGCAAAAACTCCCGATCGCCGTCAGTCACAGGCCGAAGCGTTATCTCGCGGTCAGTCGGCATCAGGTGTCCATCTCATCGAACAGTTGATCTGCGATTCGCCCGTGATCGCAAAGCCGCGGTCGAGATAGAATTGCCTCGCACGCGGGTTGGAATGGTCGACGCTCAGCACTAGCGGCTTGCCCGCGGCCGCGGCCTCGGTCTTTAACAGATCGACGATCTGCGAACCCACACCGCCGCTGCGAAATTCACCCAATACCGCAATGTCTGTTAGCGATATCGCATCATCACGCCGCTCGACGATCAGGCTGCCGGCGGGCTCGCCGCCGGCCATTATCACGCTGTATTCGGCGGCGGGGAACTGCAGCCGATAGGCCGCGCGGCGCGAGGTGAATTGAAACCGCAAGAATGCGTCTTCCTGTTCCGGGGCCCAGCCAAACGCCGCCACCTCGTCCTCCCGCGTCGAGGCGTAGATCGCGAACAGCAGCTCTTCGTCATTGTCCGTCGCGGGCCGCAGCGTGATCTCGGCGTCCATCGAATTTACTGCAGCCGCGACCTGACGGCCTCGCTCACGGCCTTGCCGTCGGCGGATTTGCCGGCTAGGTTTGCCATGGCGGCTTTCATGACGGATCCCATGTCCTTCATCGACGAAGCACCCGTCTCCGCGACCGCCGCCTCGACCGCTGCGGCGATCTCCTCGGCTGTTGCGGCTTGCGGCAAGTACGCCTCGATGACGGCGGCCTCGGCTTTTTCTTTTTCCGCTAATTCCGTCCGCCCGGCGGCCTCGTATTGCTCGATCGAATCGCGCCGCTGTTTCACGAGCGTTTGCAGTGCCTTGGTCACTTCTTCGTCGGTCAGCTCGTGCCCGGCGTCGATCTGTTTGTTCATCAAGGCCGCCTTGACCATCCGCAGCGTGCCCAGGCGGTCGGCGTCCTTTGCCTTCATCGCCGCGGTCATGTCGGCGATGATCTGTTCCTTCAATCCCATGCAGGAGAGTTTATCACCGACCGATTTTTCGAGAAAACAACCCGCGCCGAACCCGCGCGCTTTGTGTTTTTTCGCAATATGCGCAGGTTTCGTCCGAAATCGCGTTTTGTCGAGTATTTATGGCCCATTGGTCGCATATAAACCCCGTATAGCGCACATATAAACCCTCGATTGGTCGAA
>CAZWSK010000148.1:0-6127 GCA_964636445.1 uncultured Chloracidobacterium sp. | reverse complement strand
GATGCCGTACATCGACATCTGCTTGGGCGTCCATTTATCACCCATACCGGTCTCGATGAGGATGCTTTTGCTGCCCGTGTCGATGAAAAGGCAATTGCAGGTCAGTGTGACTCGATTCTGTTCATCGGGCGGACAAACCCGCTCCCAAAGAACGCGAGGGACGACACCGAACATCGCCCCTCCGTCTAGTTTGAACTCGCAGTCGGGAATTACCTCGACGCGATAGTCACCCAATAGCATAGTTTGCAGCGGCAGTGGCAGTAGGCAAAGGCTTTCTATCCTGCCTCGTGCCGCTGCTTCTGCCTACTTCTTCTTGGCTTCCGGCTTAGCGTCTGCGGGCGGCTTGACCTCGACCTGCGGAGCGCCAGGAGCGGCTCCCGGGCCTCCCGGCATCTGGGACTGCTGCTTCTGCTGGAATTCCTGCATCTGCTCGTCTGTGATCTGCGGGATGGTAAAGTCCTCCGGCACCTCCACGTTATTCGCAGCGACGACCTCCTCGAGCAGCTTCTTATCCTTTTCCTCTTCGAGCTTCATTCGGACGTAATCCTTCACCGGCATCTCACGCGAATTCGGCTTATCGGGGTCCTTGACGCCAGTCGAGATGAGAATGTGGCGAACGTCATATGTCTCGCTCGTCTTGCCGTCCTTTTCGACCGGAGTCAGCTTGCGCTCGAGCTTGACGATGTGGAAACCGTAATTGGTCTCGACGAGCTCGGGCGAAACCTGGCCTTCCTCGAGGGCGAGTGCGGCGGCCTCGAATTGCGGGACCATGCGGCCTTTGGTCACGTCTTTGTAAAGTCCGCCCTGCTGGGCGCCGTCGGGGCCCTTGTTGCCGGGATCCTCGGTAAATTCGTTAGCGAGTGCAGCAAAATCTTCGCCGGCTTTGGCCCGGTCAAGAATGCTTTGGGCCTTTTGACGCTTCGCGCCGGTGTCCAGCTCAGGATGAGCCGCGATATACTCGTCGATCTCAGCGTCGGTGACCTTTGTGCGTTCCGCCGACGCCTCGCCAAAGAGGCGGGCAAGAAACTGTGCCTGCTGCAGCTTGACCTGCAGATTCGTCTTGTCGACAAACTCTTTTGAAAGCTCGCCGGAGGCAGCTTTCTGTTCAAATTCGTTCGCGTAGATACGCATTTTGGCGAACATTTCCTTCGCCTGCGTTTTCTCTTCTTCGCTGATCTCGCGGTCCTTCATCTCAGGATTGCCCGCTTTCATGATCTCGATCTTTGCGTTGAGAAAATCTTCAAATTCCTGCTCGTGGCTGCGAGATTCTTTGTGGCCGCCCAGCCCGAGTTTGCCCATCAGGCTATCGAGAAAACCTTCCTGCGGCCCGCTGCCGGGCTGCTCAGCCCAATAGGCGTTGATCTGCTCTTCGGTGATGAAACCGAAAGGCGGCATCGGCCCTTTGTCCTTATTGACCTCACGGTCATAGTTGACGGCGATGACCTCGGCCTTGATGTTCTGAAGCTCCTGGCGGTTAGAGGCAGTATCGGCGAGGCCGTCGCGCTGAGCCTGACTGGCAAAGGCGAGCATTTCCTTCAGGCTGCTCATCTGCTTCTTGACCGTCTCCGGGTCCTCGTTCCAACGCTTGATCAGCATCGGATTGTTCTTGGCCACATCGTTTAGAAGCGACTCGACCTCGGCGCGTGAAATAGAGTTATACGATACGTCCGAATGGCCGCCGACCTTCTTTTTCCATACGACAAGGCCAACGCCGATCAGCAGAACGACGCCGATCAGGATCAATGCTTTAGTTAAGTTACTCAAAATTCTCAGGTCCTCTCTTACTTAGGTCTCGATGTTATTGCCAAACGGGCATCATAACAAACCGCTTGCGATTCGGCTAATTAAAATTACGTTGTCCGGGACGTTCCGGTCTGCACCAGTTCAAGTAATACTCCGTTCGCCGCCGAGGGGTGAACGAAGGCCACCAAACAGCCCTCGGCCCCGACGCGCGGGGCCTCATCAATTAAACGCATGCCTTTTGCCTTAAGTTGCGCTAATGCAGCCTCGATGTCGTCAACCTCCACAGCTATGTGATGGATGCCGCCGCCTCGCTTGTCGAGAAATTTGGAGATCGGCGAATCGTCACTCGTCGGTTCCAGCAGCTCGATCCGGCTCTCGCCGATCGGCAGCATCGCCACCCGCACCTTCTGGTCCTCGACTGTTTCAGTATGGACGTGTTCTAGACCGAGAGCTCCCTGCCAGAATGCGAGGGCTACGTCGATCTCCTTTGTTGCGATGCCTAAATGATTTATTTTCATAAAGATAGCCTTGATCTACCCTCCGAAACGTGTTTCGCCTGTTTCACTCTTGTTTCAGGGCCGTTGAAACGCCACAAACTGTTGAGAATACAGGGCTTAACCGCTGCTGTTTCAGTTTGTTTCACTATTTCGCGCAAAAGAATTCCATGCCACAAACAAGCATTTTGTGGCGCCTCGCATACTATCGACCAGTCAAAAGCTCCTCTACGGCGGAGTATGGGTCGATCTGCTTATCCGCAACTCGAACTGCGAGATCATCAAGGCTCTCGCCCGCCCCGTTCTTGCCGAGCAAGTCGGCCAACAGCTTCTCACGAAGAAGTTCTGTTAATCTCCAACGCGCGATCGAGCGGCGGCGTTCGCTGTTTTTGCCTTCGCCGGCCTGAAATTCGAGATACTTCGCGATCGCCGCGGCGAGATCGTCGATCCCTTTGCTATCGGTCGCGATAGTTTTTATGATCGGCGGATGCCACATATCGGGGCGATGGGCGAGCGAAAGCAAAGCTTCGAGTTCTTTCTGCGTACGCAGGACGCCTTCGCGGTCGGATTTGTTGATGACGAAAACGTCACCGATCTCCATGATCCCGGCCTTGATAGCTTGAATATCGTCGCCCATGCCCGGCACGAGCACGACGACCGAAACGTCAGCCGTCTTCACGATCTCAACCTCGTCCTGGCCCACGCCGACGGTCTCGACGATGATCTTGTCGAATCCTGCCGCATCCAATATAGCGACCGCGTCGACCGTTGCACGCGACAATCCGCCCAAATTTCCCCGCGTCGCCATCGAACGAATAAAGACGTTCTTGTCGGTGCCCAAAGCCGACATCCGGATGCGGTCGCCAAGGATCGCTCCGCCCGAGAACGGCGACGATGGATCAATACACACGATCCCTACCTTTTGCCCCTGTTCCTTGTAAAAGAGGGCGAGTTTATCGACGAGCGACGATTTGCCCGCACCGGGAGAACCGGTTATGCCGATGACCGACGCATTTCCGGTCTGCGGAAAGACCGCCTTCATAAGTTCGGCGGCCGCATCACCGCCATTCTCGGCGATGGTGATCGCACGGGCAATGTAGCGCGGCTGCCCTGCTAGTGTATTTTGAATTAACTCACTTTGAGGCATCAGTAACAAGTAAGGCGAGTCTCATGCTCGCCGGTGAATGCCCAGATCGTCACAGACCTTTTTCGCCAAATGTTCCTTGATCTCACGGTGACGAGGCACCGTGGTCATTTGGCCATTCTGTAGATTCTTATAAACAGAGTGCTTGCCGCCCTCTCGAAACAAAACGCAGCCCGACCGTTCCAGATAACGAACGAGATCCGTTCTTTTCATCTAGGCGGCCTCGAGGATAAGGTCTTCCTTAGTTACGTTTGTACTCAACGCGAAACGCTGTTCGGCGTCCTCGCGATAGCAGTCCAGCAGCATTTCGACGGCGTCCTTGAGATTCTCGCGGGTTTCGGCCAGAGTCTCCCCTTGAGTATTTGCGCCCGGCAATTCAGCTACATAGCCGATAAATCCGCCCTCGTCGGCTTCCTCATATATCGCTGTAAACTTAAGCTCGTGCATCGAAAAAATTATATCTCAGACCGCAAGAAAGCGCAGACCAGACGTCTGCGCTTCCTCTAACGTGAACAAGGAGACTACATCTGCCCTTCATCTGCCGACGGACCATAGATCGAGGGGACGGGAATGTCGTTCAACCGCAGATAGACGCTAAGTTGGCCGCGGTGGTGGATGATGTGGTTCATTACGAAAGACCGCATGACGGCGACCTTTGGCATTGTGAAATAGACGGTCTCGCCGTTGCGCATCGTCCATTCCGTCATGAACGTGTCGTCGGCAGTATTTGAGAGGATCTCTTTGGCTGCTGCGACTTTTTCGTCAAAGAAAGCGAGGAGTTCATCGGTCGTAGACGGCTGAAACGGCTTATAATCGGCCGTCGCAAAATCGAGGACGTCTTGTGTGAGGCTCTCTTTCGTCCAGCCGAACATTTCGGCGATGTGGACGGCCAGGCGGCCGAAGGTCATCGATTTTTCATGCGGTTTCCACTCGAATTTGTCTGCCGGGACGCGGGCGAGGCATTCGCGGGCGGTCTTTGCCTCGTTCTCTAACTCTTCCAAAAATGCCGCGGCGAGGCGGCCTGAGGTTGCTGCTGTTGCGCTCATATACATTCTCCTTTTAGATAAGATCAGGAGAAGATACTAGCACGGAACGTTGCAGTATTGCAACGCGTGAAACACTTTAATTAGAGCGACCGGAGCAAGTTTTTCGCAATGACGATGCGTTGGATCTCGCTGGTGCCTTCGCCGATGGTGCAGAGCTTTGAGTCGCGCCAGTATTTTTCGGCCGGGTAGTCTTTGGTGTAGCCGTAGCCGCCGTGGATCTGGACGGATTCCTCGGAAACGCGGACGGCGGTCTCTGAGGCGTAGAGCTTCGCCATCGCGGACTTTTGCGTAACCGGTTTGCCGGCATCTTTCGTCGACGCGGCCTGTAGAGTTAGCAGCCGCGCGCACTCGATCTGCGTCGCCATGTCGGCGAGCTTAAATTGAATGGCCTGAAAATCGGCTATCGGCCGGCCGAACTGCTGGCGTTCCTTCGCGTATCTTACGGCGGCCTCGTACGCGCCCTGAGCGATGCCGACGGAAAGAGCGGCGATCGAGATGCGGCCGCCGTCGAGGACCTGCATGCATTGAAGAAATCCCTCGCCCTCGGTGCCGACGAGGTTTTCGCCCGGTACGTAGCAATCCTCAAATACGACCGACGCCGTTTCGCTGGCACGCATTCCGAGCTTGTTCTCTTTCTTATCGCCGCGAAAGCCGTCCATCGTTTTGTCGAAAATGAACGCCGAAATGCCGCGATTGCCTTTCTCCTTGTCAGTTACCGCGACGGCGACGAGCGTATTGCAGGCGAGCGCGTGAGTGATGAAATTTTTCGACCCGTTGACCTTCCAGCCGCCGTTTGATGGAACGGCCGTCGTGCGGGTGCCGGCCGAATCCGAGCCTGCCTGCGATTCCGTAAGGCCCCAGGCGCCGAAGGATTCACCCTGAGCGAGCGGGACGAGGTATTTCTGCTTCTGCTCTTCGCTGCCGAACATGAAGATGTGGTTCGAGCAGAGTGAATTGTGCGCTGCGACTGACAAACCCACAGAACCGCACACGCGGCCGAGTTCCTCGATGATCGTCGCGTATTCGACGTAGCCCATTCCCGCGCCGCCGTACTGTTCCGGGAAGAGGACGCCCATCAGGCCCAGCTCAGCGAGCTTTGGCCGCAGCTCCGCGGGGAAGTGCTGCGTTTCGTCCCACTCCATCACGTAAGGACGTATCTCGCTCTCCGCAAATTCACGGATGCTGTTTTTGATCTGTAGCTGTTCGTCGGAAAGTTCGAAGTTCATATGGGCCCGATAACGAATCGTTATGTTCGCATACCCGATAGGTTTGGGCAAGGTTTGGTAAAATCGCTCTATGCACGAAAATATTCTACGAACCGACGAGCAGATACGGCAGTTGTTGGCAGAGGTAAAGACGATCGCGGTTCTCGGCATAAAGCCTGAATCGCATTCGGGTCAGCCGGCCTTCTACGTCCCGAAGTATCTAGCTGATCACGGCTATGATGTAATCCCTGTGCCTGTTTACTACCCGGAGGTGACCGAGATACTCGGCAAACCTGTCTACCGCGATCTGAATGAAATCCCCGGCGAGGTAGATATGGTGAATATCTTTCGCAAGAGCTCTGATGTCGCCAGACACACCTTCGAAATCCTGCAAAAGAAGCCGAAGGCCGTATGGCTCCAGCTCGGGATCCGTAATGACGAGGTTGCGGAAAAATGGGCCGAGGCTGGGATCAAGGTCGTCCAGGACCTTTGCGT
>CAZWSK010000147.1:0-6190 GCA_964636445.1 uncultured Chloracidobacterium sp. | reverse complement strand
GTGGCGTCGGCGTACCGGTCCGAGACGACGACCTTGCCGACTTTCAACGCCGGTTTGATGAGGTGCTCAACGTGCTGCGCACGGTCGGCTGCAAAGGCTAGCAGTTCGGCCATCGGTGTGACTTGTTCGCTTGTTTCGAGAAAAGCGGCACGCAGCGCCCGACCCAGCGGAGTTCCGCCGGGCTCACAAGTAGTTATGACCTCAAGCCCTCGGCCGCGCAGAGCATCGGCGAGCAATCCCATCTGCGTGGACTTGCCGCTTCCATCGATGCCCTCAAGAGTAATGAACTTACCTTTCAACCGGCCGTTGGGTCAGGAGCGGGACGACGCTCGTGCGAAATCGAGGAGATCGCATGCTTAAAGATCAACGCGTCCGGGCCCCCGATATCCAGCAGCACCGAGAATTTATCAAAACTCTTGATACGGCCCGACACCGTGGCCCCCTGCAGCAGGTGAATAACTACATTGGCCCGTTCACGCCGGGCCGAGTTCAAAAAGGCATCCTGAATATTCTGGGCAGCCTGCTTTTCCATGTTCCTCCTCTAAAGATGTTGATGTGCATCCATTATAGCAGATTGACGCCCAGTTGTTCTCCGGCCGTCCGGATCAGCTCGTCCTGAACGTCCCTGTCGGTCCCAAACCCGTCGAACCAAACCGCCCCGGATTCGCGCCTGAACCACGTTAATTGGCGCTTAGCGTAATTACGAACGTCCTGCTTTGACTGTTCGATAGCAGACTCAAGGCTGCGTTCGCCCCGTAAGTACTCACAGACGCGGCGATAAGCGTGGGCGCCCAAAGCATTGGTATCGTCTCTAACGCCGGCTGCTCGCAATTGTTTCACTTCCTCGACCAGGCCGCCGTCGAAATGAGCGGCGGTGCGGGCATTTATTCTTTTGTATAGCTCCTGGCGGGGCGGGTTCAGCACGAAGAGCTGTATCCGCGACGCGAATTCCGGCGGAGATCCCCGGAGCGGCTGTTTTGCGCTGATACGCTCGCCGGTCTGAAAGAAGACCTCAAGAGCACGGATCACGCGAACGTAATCGCGGCGTTCGAGCTTGGCGGCCGCGTCCGGATCGACGCGCCAGAGCATCCGGTGAAGATGCTCAGCACCATGGCGGGACTGAATCGCTCGAAGCCTTTCCCGCAGATTCTCGTCCGTTTTCGGGCTGTCGAAGAGCGGTTGCAGAAGCGTTCTGAGGTAGAAACCAGTCCCGCCTACTAGAACGACCGTGTTTTCTCGTGACTCGATCTCGGCGATCTTCTGAGCCGCGTCGCGGGCCCAGTCGGCGGCTGTATAGTTAACGTTCGGTTCGACGTAAGCGATCAGATGGTGCTGCATGCCGCCTTTTTCTTCCTCCGACGGCTTCGCCGTGGCGATCTCGATGCCGGTGTAGATCTGGACCGAATCAAAATTTATGATCTCGCCACCGACCGCGCGGGCCAGCGCGACCGCGGCGGCGGTCTTGCCCGACGCCGTCGGGCCGCCTATCGCAAAGATCGGCTTCTCGCTGCTTTCCTGCATGCCGCCAGTATATCGCGTTGCATAATTCAGTTGTGATGCCGCCTCTATATCGATTACACTGATATCCCCGAGTTAGCTGACATCAAATTCAAGGAGGGCAATCCATGTCTATGTTCATTCGCTCTTTGTCTATTCTGGCCATAGCGGCCGCGGCCATCGCTCAGGCCCAGGCACAGCTTGTGTGCCAGCCTGCACCGGACCCGATAATTATCCAAGGCTCGCTTAATGTCGGCGATGTGCAGCAGGCCGGACGTATCACACGCGACGGTTCCCCGTCCACATGCCGCAGCGGTGGCGGAGCGGTCCTTGAGAACAACACAGCGCTTCGCAGGGATACGCACAATTTCGTTAATCCGCTCAATGAGAACGTCTGCGTTAAGGTCGAGGTCGATTTCACTGGCTGTGCCGGCAACCAGACGCAGTCAGCGGCCTATTCATCTTTCAATCCGGCCCAACCAGCCCAAAATGTGATCGGCGATATGGGCTATAGCACCATCAATACGGGCTCATATCTGTTTCCCGTCGGGCCGAACGCCAACTTCACGATCGGCGTCAATGAGGTCGACCAGAACTCGGGCTGCCCGCTGTATAAGCTCAAGATCACCTACCTCAGGAACTGCCGCCAGCCGGGCTTTGACCGTACCAACGACGGCAAGGCCGATATCGCGGTTTATCGCGTCAGCTCAAACTCCCAATGGTGGGTGCTCGACTCGTCGAACGGCCAGGCCGTCGGGCGTAACTTCGGCACGGTCGGCGATCTGGTGACAGGCGGCGGCGACTACACCGGTGATGGACGGACAGACCTGTCGGTCTACCGAACAAGTACCAGCACGTGGTATTACGGCCTCGACCAGGACAACCCGTCTCAGAATTTTGCCGCTACTCAGTGGGGCACTTCGGGCGACCGTCCTGTTCCGGGCGATTATGACGGGGACGGCAAGAACGACGTCGCGATCTGGCGTCCGTCGAACGGTACGTTTTACGTGCTTCGCAGCAGCGACGGCACGGCTCTCGTTCAGCAGTGGGGCGTCAGCACTGACCGAAACGTCGTCGGCGACTTTGACGGGGACACGCGTTCTGACTTTGCCATTGTCCGGCCAACGATCGGCGGCCTTATCTGGTACATCCTGAAGAGCAATTACAACTACGGATTTAACCAGGCAGTCCAGTGGGGTTTAGCCACTGACGACATCATACCCGCTGATTTTGACGGCGACGCGATAACTGACATCGCGATATGGCGTGACAGCACCGGAGTATTCTACGTGCGCCGAAGCTCCGACCTCGCGCTGCAATCGTTCCAGTGGGGCACCAGCAATGATCTTCCGCAGCCGGCTGATTTCGACGGCGACTACAAGGCCGATTACGCCGTTTACCGAGCGTCACAGGGCATGTGGTACATACGCAATAGCTCGACCGCGACCTTCCGTTACGAGGCGTTTGGCTTGTCTACGGATGTTCCCGTTTCGGCACCGTACCGCGTCCAGTAGCACCACTTTCGAGGTGAGGCCGGCGACCGCCGGCCTCACCCTTTTACCAATAACTTCTTACGAGGGTTGCGGCCACTATCAACGCGAGCAGAACAACCGCTCCGATGGCCTGTCCCTTTGTCAGCCTCATTTAGCGTCAAAGAGCAGTGCGGGATTTATCTTAAACTGCAGCATCTTGGCCGTTTCGCGGCCGCCGTCGCCGCCTTTACGCTGCATGGTGATGCGTCCGATCTTGAGGTTGCCGGCGCGTGTGACCTCGACCTTCCCTTCGCCAAAGAATTTTGCCGCGTCGGTTGACGTTTTGATCACCCAACGCGTCTTCTCGGTTGCCTTCAGGGCGACCATCATCCAGCCGGCTGCGTGCGAACCGTCGCCCGCGATGATGTCGGATACGATCTCGTCCTTATTGGCGGTGAAGAAGGCTACGACCGCGTCGCGCTGCGCAGGTTCCAGTTCATTCAGGTACATTCGCTTTTCGTCGCGTCCGGGCCTAACGGGCGGCAACTCTCCAACGAAAAGCTTGAGAGCCATCTCGACGTCGCCGGGCATCTTCCATTTTTTCGCGTAAGTACCGAGCCATCGCTTGTCGATCTGGTTGAAACCGTTCGGGCTGCTGACAAGCTTGATCGAGATGCCTTCGACCTTCTCGCCGGCTTTGGTGCGAATGCGTACCTCGACGTCGGCCTTTTCTCCGTGCGGTTTGGCGGCCACGACCTCCTGGACCGTATCCGGGTCATAATTCATCGCGGCGAGCCAGTGTTTGGCGTCCTCGTCCGCTCGCCAATCATTGAACTTGTCGCGGATCTCGTCCTCATTTCTAAAGCCGGCCTTTGCGGTTGCTGAGCCGGCCGCCGCCTTGTCGGGTTGTGCGACCTGTGCGAAAGCCGCGGTACCGAAAGTGAACGCAAGGCCGCCGATCACTATCGCGAGCAGCCATCTCCTGGTTACATGTGTTTTCAGCATTTCTCTTGCTATAAGCAACCGCATTTATTAGTATCGAACGCACTGCACGCCTGCAGGCATGCCGTTTCGCAGATCTATGAAGTACCTTGCCCTGTTGCTGCTTTTGCTCTCCTCATTATCGGTCTTTGGCCAAGCCAGTGTAGATAAGCCTGACAAACCCGCGATCTCGGAGACCGATAGGAAGGCGATCGAATCCATAATCCGCGAATACCTCCTCAAAAACCCGACCTTGCTTCGCGAGATGGTCGAGGCGTTGCGGGACCACGACGAAAAAGAGCAAAACGAACGCGCGTCCTCGGCCTTGAAGACCCACAAGGAACTGATCTACAGCGACCCTGACTCGCCGGTCTCGGGCAATCCGAACGGTGACCTCACGATAGTCGCGTTTGTCGATTACAACTGCGGCTATTGCCGCTCAAACCTGCCGATCATCAAGTCGCTCGTCGCTAAGGACAAGATGATCAGGGTGATCTACAAGGAGCTGCCTATACTCGGACCGAGTTCCGAGATCGCCGCCCGCGGTGCTCTTGCTGCGCACCGGCAGGGAAAGTACGTAGAGTTCCATGACGCCCTCTTTGAGGCCCGCGGGGCCGGCGAGCTCACCGTAAAAGCTGTGGCGACCAAACTCGGGCTCGACCAAGCGATCCTCGCCAAGGACATGGCCGACCAAAAGGTCCGTTCCGCGATCGGCCGAAATCGTACCCTTGCTGCTGCTTTGGGCATCGAAGGCACGCCCGCGTACATCATCGGCACCCAGGTGATCCCCGGTGCGGTCGAGGCCGATATGCTTACTCAGATCGTCGCGGAGGAACGGTCAAAGCTTGCGGCCGCTTCAAAATAGCCCTGATTCAGTAACCCCGAGTCACCTCTACACCCCGGTAGTAGTGCCGGATGATCTCGTCATATTTGACGCCCATCTTCGCCAGGCCGAATGCCCCGTATTGGCACATCCCAACACCGTGGCCCCAGCCGCGGCCGGTGAATGTGTAACTCGAGACCGTCGAACCCGAGTAGCGTTTGTTTATCACGAAGAGCTGCTCCGGCAGCCGAAGCGCCGAGCGGATCTTTCCGCCTTTCAGTGTTTTGACGCCGTTTGAGCCGATGATCTCCAGTTCGATGGGGCGGCGTGAATAGCCGACTTTTTTCACGTTGATGTCGTAGAGCGTGCCGATACCGCGAACGTATCGAGACAGCCGCGACTGTACTGCCGAGGCTGAGACTGTCTTATTCCAATACTCCCACGGCGACATTCGCTCGGCGGTCGTCGGCGTATCGGTCGGCTCGATCTCGAGATATTTCACGGCGCCGACAGCATCGAGTTGATACCGGACCCTTTCGCCGCCGACGATCGCGAGCTCGCGCACGGGATAGAGCGATGCGCCAAACTGGCGGAAAAGAAATACGTCGGGACGTACAGTCAGGTGCCGCGTCGTTCTTCCGCTCTTGAATACCAGTTTGCCGTCGACACTTGCTTGCGCCTCGCCGCTGAGTATCTCGGGCATCCATTTCTTCTTTTCAAAGATCTGCCGAATGAGCCGCAGCATTTTGGCACGCGAAAATGGCCTGTTGGGCTGCAGCGTCAGATCCGGCCTGATCGAGAAATATCCGTCGCGTAGCAGGGCCGCGATGTCGGCGCGCCGCTCTTTCGGTATCTCGGCGGAGTCGTCGAACGAAAGCTGATAAGTGATGTCTGACTCGGTCATCAGCGTATCGTTTTGGCCCGGCGAGTAAACGAGGTCCGCGATGACGCGGGCAAGCTCGACCGGCTTTGAGGTATCCTTCTCGACGTTCGGATAGGTCTTCCCAAAACGTGTCGCCAGGTTGTTCAACCAGTTCGACATCTCGCTTTCGGTCGGTGTGTCCTCGAACCAGTCGTCGTTCATCTGTCCCGTCGATAGCTGAAAACCATTCGAAGCGAGCAGCGACATCAAGCGGACAAGCTCGAGGTTGCCTTCGTCGCGAAGCTTTGCGGGGGGGCGCGACGTCTTGATGAGGAACGGCTCAAAATGCCGGTGGCCCTCGAGCGAGCACTCGACGCCTTTGAGATACGGCGCCCCTTTGTCAAAAATATTCGCGCCGTCCTCGGTCCGTCCGCCGCAGGTCGAAGTGTAATAAGCGTTTATCGGCTTGCCGTCATAGGTCGCAACCACCCCGCGTGTCTCTCGAACTGCCTGCGTGCCCATCTTCGTCTCGATCGAAACACCCTTGTAAACCTG
>CAZWSK010000146.1:4475-6199 GCA_964636445.1 uncultured Chloracidobacterium sp. | reverse complement strand
GCCCGCGGCAACTCTCTATTTATCACACATTTAAGCCGCCGTGCAACAGGTTTTCTAATAAATTGTCAAAGATCGGTGGAATCGCGTCAGTATTATCAATTACCGTCGCCGATTCGTTAACTCGAATTGACCGCTAAGGAGCTTCCCATCTAAACTTCTTATGCGTCCCCGTAGCTCAGTGGATAGAGCTCTTGTTTCGCAAACAGAAGGTCGTGGGTTCGAGTCCCACCGGGGGCGCCTCGCGACTAATTTCTTGACATTAATAGGCATTGCTGTTATCTTTTAATCGCGAAACAAGGGCATTCCCCCGGGTAACGGGTTTCGAATGCGACCTTCTGTTAGTATCGGCGGCCGGCCCAAAACCGGTCGCCTTTCTCTTTTCGAATACCCTTTCTCTTTTCAAATACCTAGTCGTAATACTCCAGCCCCAGATGCGTTATCAATTCCTCGCCCTTCATATGCCGCAGGGTGTTCTTTAGCTTCATCAGCTGGATGAACAGGTCGTGCTCGGGGTAGAGTCCCGGAGCGGTCTGCGGGGCTTTGAAGTAGAACGACAGCCACTCCTGAACGCCTTTCATCCCGGCTCTTGCGGCGAGGTCCATGAACAGGGCCAGGTCCAGCGCCAGCGGGGCGGCGAGGATCGAGTCGCGGCAGAGGAAATCGATCTTGATCTGCATCTTGTAGCCGAGCCAGCCAAAGATGTCGATGTTGTCCCAGCCCTCTTTGTTGTCGCCGCGGGGCGGATAATAGTTGATCCGTACGACGTGCGAAAAGTCTTTATATAGCTCGGGGTAAACCTCGGGCTGGAAGATGTGTTCGAGCACCGAAAGCTTCGAAACTTCCTTTGATTTAAAGTTCTCGGGGTCGTCCAGAACCTCGCCGTCGCGGTTGCCGAGGATGTTTGTCGAATACCAGCCCTCGAGGCCGATCATTCGCGACTTGAGGCCGGGGGCGAGGATGGTCTTCATCAGCGTCTGGCCGGTCTTGAAGTCCTTTCCGCAGATCGGCATCTTCGTCTGATCTGCGAGCTCGACCATCGCGGGGATATCGACGGTCAGGTTCGGGGCACCGTTGGCGAATGGCACGCCGGATTTCAGCGCAGCGTACGCGTAGATCATCGACGGGGCGATGCGTTCGTCGTTGTCGTACATCGCCTTTTCGAACGCTTCGAGCGAGGCGTGGCATTCGGATTCCTCGATGTAGATCTCGGTCGATGCGGCCCAGACCATCACGAGGCGGTCGCAGCCGTTGTCGGATTTGAATTTCGCGATATCGGCGATCAGCTGCTCGGCAAGGTCCATCTTGTTCTTGCCGGTCTTGATGTTGTCGCCGTGGAGGCGTTTGACGTAGCGCTGCTCGAATACCGCAGCCATCGGCTTGAGCGATGCGAGCTGTTCCGAGACCTGATTCAGCAGGTCTTTGTCGAGCACGCCGGCGTTCATCGCGGCGTCAAAGGCGTTCTCTCTGAATATGTCCCACGCGCCAAAGACGATGTCGTCCAGCGATGCCAGCGGCACAAAATCCTTTATCTTAGGCACGCGCTCGTCGGTACGTTTGCCAAGCCGTATCGTACCCATTTGGGTCAGTGAACCGACCGGCTCCGACAGCCCTCGTTTGATCGCCTCGACACCCGCCACGAGCGTCGTCGACACGGCACCGAGCCCGACCAGCAGGATGCCTAACTTGCCTTCCGCGGGAGCTATCTCCACACCTTTCTCAACCAT
>CAZWSK010000146.1:1600-4375 GCA_964636445.1 uncultured Chloracidobacterium sp. | reverse complement strand
CTCTCCCACGTACCTCAAAAGGAGGAGGATTAATATGTCTTTGGTACTTTGTCCCGAATGCAGCCACGAGGTCTCGGCCGGAGCGGTGGCGTGTCCGAATTGCGGTTTTCCGATGGCGCCGGTGGTCGAGACGGCGGTGGTCGCCCCGCCGCCCAAGGCCCGACGCGACACCATCCCGATGTGGGCGTGGGTTCCCGTCGGCGTGCTGGCGTTGATCGTGGTCTTCCTGTTCATATTTATGCTGTCCGGCTCGAGCGACGAGGGGAACGTGAATCTCTCGGTGAATGCCCGCCGCCCTGTCTCTACCGATACTCGTGATGTCCGGACCGAGACGGTCCCGTCGACGACCAGCGGCCAGACCGTGACGGTGCCGTCGAGCGACACGACCGTCGCTGTGCCGAGCGATCCGCCGACCACGACCACTACGGTGCCGTCGAGCGACCTGCCACCGGTCACCGCACCCGCGCCGACCCGCGGCAAGGTCGTGATCAATGCGAAGGTCATCGCGCCGCGTGCTACCCAGCCGAATGCCGCTCGCGGGGCAAAGTTTTACCTCCTCGACAAGGACATCGAGACGATCCTCAGCGACGCCGATGTCGAGCCGATCGAGGGCAATTCCCTCGCCGGCAGTCTCGGATTGGCGGCCGTCTATCCTGACCGCTACGGTGAATTCATGCGTGCCGCGATGCGTGCGATAGCTCGTCATTCGAAGTATTCGGGCACCACCGACACCGCCGGCCAGGCGAGCCTCGGCAACATTACGCCGGGCGAATATTATCTCTACGGCTTGACCCGCATCGGCCGCGGCTTCGCCCTGTGGAACGCTCCGGTCTCGGTCACCGCCGGCGATAACATGCTGAACCTCAGCCCGCAGAGCGTGACGGAAATTCCGGATACATCTGGTTAGGCAGATATTTAACGCAAAGACGCGAAGGGGCAGAGACGCAAAGAAGATAAATAGGGACTCGGACGTTTTCTGAAAACGGTTCATCCTTTTATTAACTCTTCCTTTGCGTCTTTGCATCTCTGCGTCTTTGCGTTGAAAACCCTTCTTAGAACGCGTGAAATCCATTTTTATTCCTCGTGTGCATCGCCACGGCGATCGAGACGGCGTCGACCTGGTCGTCGTGCGTCCCAAGCGGAAAGACGCAGCATTCGTCGATGAATTCTTTGTTCCAGCCGGCGCGCACGAGCCGCAGCTTGCCCTCGGCGGCGAGGTTTAGCCACGCGGCGGCTCGTGTCGCTTTGTCGCCCTTGACCTGGATCGCGCGAAACGCGCGTCCCTGAAGGCGGACCTCTTTTCTGATCTCCTGATAAACGGGCGTGCCGTTTGCCGACGCCTCGATGCCGTGTTCCGTGTCGGTCTCCTCGCGGATGCGTCCCAGGACGTATCGACGCTGGTCGGGGTACTCGATCCGCTTGCGAAAACCGCCGTCGACCCACAGATTCCCCTCTTTGTCGTACGCGACGCGGTAGCTCGCGGTGTAATCCGAGGTCGGATTGGCCGTTATCGCGAGATCATATCCGCGTTTCCATATAAGTCCGCGCGGCGGGCTGTCAAAAATGTTAGTAAACCACTCCTTTTTGAACATCCCGCCCTCCGCCGGGACCGGATGCTGCTGATAAAGCGAAGCAAACGAGTACGCACCGATCTTTTCTCTGGTGTTTTCGAGGTGTTCGGTGTTGAATCGCTCGGGCCAAAGGGCATCGCCGGGTTGACGACCGATCACGTCCGGGAGTTTAACAGGATGAAGAGGATGAACAGGATAGCGGTTGGCGTCTTCGCTCGCTGACTCGTTCTCTTTATCCTTTTCATCCTGTCCATCCTGTTTAATTTGCTCACCCGCGCGGCGACCGATCACGTCGGAAATGTCAACAGGATATAGAGGATGAACAGGATGGGAATCGGCGTCTCCGTTCGTTAACTCGTTCTTTATATCCTTTTCATCCTGTCCATCCTGTTTGAATTCCCCCTTCGCTTCCGCTAACGCTGGCAGGTCGATGATCGTCCACTCGCTGCCGTTCTCTTCCGCCAATAACCTTCCGGCGAGATCATCCTCATGCCAGCGGGTTTGGATGAGGATGATCTGGCCGTCGGGTTCGAGGCGTGTGTAAAGATCGTCGTTGAACCAGTCCCACACACGCTCGCGGTACTTGATGCTCTCGGCCTCGGCCCTCGATTTTACGGGGTCGTCGACGATGATGAGGTTCGCGCCAAAGCCCGTAATGCCCGACCCGACACCGACCGCACGCAGCCCGCCGCCGACGGTGGTTTCCCATTCGGATTCGGAGTTTTTGAGCCGTGGCCGGGCGAAGGGAAATGGGGATGCGTCTCCGGACTGGAGCGGCAAGCATCTCTGCTTGCCACGGTCCGCAGGACCGTCATCGGCGTTCTCATGCGCACGCGCTCCGCCGCCTGCGGCGGCGTGGCAAGCAGAGATGCTTGCCGCTCCAGTCGGTGTGGCCGCTCCATCCTTGCGCGCCGCTTCCAGCGCCATGTCGTCACACAACACCGTCTTGATCTTTCGCGAGAACCTATTCGCCAGCCGCTGGTTGTAGCTGCCGATGATGACGTTTGTCTCGGGCTTCTGTCGCATACGCCACGCGGCGTAGCGGACCGTCACGAGCTCCGATTTGCCGTGCCGCGGCGGCATGAAGATCATCAGGCGTTTGATCTCGCCCGCGGTAAAGCGTGCGAGCGTGTCGATGATATGCCTGTGATGCGCGGCGTCCCATTTCATATATGGCGATACGTATGTGAGCCAGTCGGGGAAG
>CAZWSK010000146.1:0-1500 GCA_964636445.1 uncultured Chloracidobacterium sp. | reverse complement strand
ATCCAACCGGCGCGCACGCGGCCGCGTTCGCGGCGGGCGTAGAGGATGCGCCGGGAAAAGTTCTTGTGCCCCAGCGCTCGCATCTCGCGCTCTATACGTTCGTGCTGTTTGCCCCCGTATTTCTGGTAAAGCCGGTGGCAGTCCTCTATGCGTTGATGATCAGCCATGGGGGCGAATGTCGCACACATCGCACATCCTTGGAAGCCTAAAACTCACAAAATGTATCAGAATGCACAAAATGCACAAAAAAGTTCGGCCTCAGGGAACCCAGAGAAGGGGCGAGGTTCCGCGGCTTGCCGCAAAAGCACTGCGGCGAGGCTCGCCTCGCCGATCACAGTCGACCATCCGCTCAAGGAGGAGGCTGTGCCTCCGACAGGTCAAAAACAATGTCGCCCGATGCCCCCGATCAAAGACGGGGGCCGGGCTCCGAGGTCGGATGCTGCACACCGACGGTGAGGCAAGCCTCACCGCCGTGCGATCGCGGCAAGCCGCCGCCTTTTTCCCAGCGATGGATCTCGTTCAATCACAGTGGTCGCGTGACCGCACGCTTGGATGGGAGGTGTTGGCGATGTAGCATTGCATTGCTGGCCATTCAAACAGGGAGGAAGAATGATGCTTCTGTTTAACATGGGCTTGCCCATGATCATTCCGGCGCTTTACCTGATGATCCCCGGCTTGATCCCGATCGTACTGGTTGAGTCGTTAGTGGTTGCAAAACGAATGGGCTGGTCATTCCGATCCAGTTTTGTAAAGGTCGCCTCGGCCAACCTCGCGTCAACCTTGGTTGGTATCCCTATTACGTGGTTTCTTCTCGCCATGGCTGGCATGGGCACCGCAATGCTCTTTGAGAATGTGCCCACGAATAGCCCTGCACAGAGCTTATTTCTGATAACGCTCGGATCTGCATGGGTCCCGCCACTACCACGCGATGCGGAGTGGATGATCTTTCCGGCCATGGGATTCTTGTTGGTGGTGTTCTTCTTTGCTTCGTGGGCCCTTGAGTACGTGATCGTGAACCGGATGTCTACCCGTAAGGATGACCGGGACGATGTGATGGTTGCGAAGCCAAAACTGCTGGGAGCGGTAAGAGACGCGAACTTGTTTTCTTATCTCTTGCTCGAACTTGTCGTAATAGGCTTCTATCTCGTCACTCCGACAGTTTAGTTCTGACGAGTCGCCCGTGTCGCGTGTTACACACGCTTCTGGTGATATGGTGCGGTGTCTACACGTTCCGCCTTCGGCTCCACGTGTAGCTATCAAAATTGTCGCGTGCTACGCACGCTTGGGTGACAGGTGATACTGATCTTGAGGGTCCGCGGCCAACGGAAGAATCCGGTCGGTACCGCTCCGGTTCTGATTTGACGCTTATCTCTGAGTTCTCCGTGCCCTCAGTGGCTAATTCTTATTCCTCGTCTTCCCTCAATTTCTCCAGCACGGAGAAATCCTCTAGGGTCGTAACGTCGCCGGCGACGGCGCCCGTGGCGGCGAGTTCGCGTAATA
>CAZWSK010000145.1:0-6299 GCA_964636445.1 uncultured Chloracidobacterium sp. | reverse complement strand
TCGCTTGAGAACGAATCTTCGATAAAGCTGCTGGAAAAGCTCGGCCTTACGTTTCAAAGAGTGATCCAGCAGGACGGCGAGCAGCTAAGACTCTTTCACATAGACCTCACAACGCACGATTCCTGATAAAATAACCGCCGATGATGTACGGCATGATCGCCGGTAACGGCCAGTTCCCTTTCCTCGTCGCCGAGGGCGCCAGAAAGAGCGGTGCCTCGCTCTGCGTTGTGGCCATTAAAGAGGAGACAGATCCGCGGATCGAGGAGGCCGCCGACGTCGTCACTTGGGTCGGCATCGGCCAGCTTGGCAAGATGCTGTCGTTCTTCAAACAGCACGGCGTCGAAAAGGCCATCATGGCGGGCCAGGTAAAGCACGTTCAGATCTTCTCGGGAGCTCTTCCCGACGTCCGGATGGTGAAAATGCTGTGGAACCTGCCGCGACGAAATACCGACGCTCTTATAGGCGGCGTTGCGGCCGAACTGGCCAAGGAAGGTATCGAACTGATCGACTCGACGTTCTTTATCCAGGACCAGCTTGCGCCCGACGGCGTCCTGACACGCCGCTCACCCGATAAGGCCGAGACAGAGAACATTGAATACGGCCTTCACGTGGCTCGCGGTATCGCGGGACTCGATCTCGGGCAGACGATCGTCGTACGGTCGCGCGCCTGCGTGGCTGTCGAGGCAATGGAAGGCACAGACGCCGTGATCCGTCGGGCGGGGGAGCTCGCCAAAGGTAAACTCACTGTCGTCAAGGTCGCAAAGCCCAACCAGGACATGCGTTTCGACGTGCCGGTCGTAGGTGTCCCCACGATCGAAACAATGATCGCAGCGGGTGCGACGTGCCTCTCAGTTACTGCCGGTAAGACGCTGATATTCGATCGCGACTCGATGGTCGGCCTCGCTGACAAGTACAAGATCAGCATTGTCGGCAGTCCGCACGAAACCAACCGCTCGAACCTCTCGTAATATCACGAGCTATATCTGGAGAATCGATGAAAAGAGCATTCCTGTCGTCCCTGCTATTGGGGGCATTCCTGGTCCAATCGTTCGCCGCGCAGACCGTACGGCTGTCCTCGGACGAACGCAAGATCGCTGAGGGCGTCACGGCGAAGCAATTGAGCGACTACCTGCACTTTGTCGCCTCCGATGAGATGGAAGGGCGCGACACGCCGTCGCGCGGCCTCGACCTGACCGCGAAGTTCATCGCCATGAACCTAAGCCGCTGGGGCTTCAAACCGGCGGGCGACAATGGAACATTCTTCCAGACGTTCGCGTTAAAGCGGAACCCTGACGCGGCACAAGCAGCGCGTCGGCCTTACCTTTTCGAGACGGCGCAGCGCTATGACCCGACAAAGATGTCCGGCCCCGAGTATGTGACCACGCAAAACGTTGTCGCCATCTGGGAGGGCAGGGATCCGAATCTCAAACATGAGATGGTCGCCGTCGGCGCCCACTATGATCACGTCGGCAACACGGCTCCGCGATGCCGGCCGATCGGTACTGACACGATCTGCAACGGCGCGGACGACGACGGATCAGGAACTGTAGCGGTGCTCAGCATTGCCGAAGCGTTGGCGAAAGCGGGCGAACGGCCTAAGCGCTCGATACTGTTTGTCTGGCACGCCGGCGAGGAGCGCGGCCTGTGGGGAGCCGAGTATTTTAACAAGTTCCCGACCGTCGAGATTAAACAAGTCACCGCGCAGCTGAATATCGACATGATCGGCCGGAGCAAAAAACCCGGCGACACCGATCCGAAAAATAAGGAGCTCACCGGCGAAGATCAGATATATGTGATCGGGAAGGATATGATGAGTTCGACCCTCGGCTCTATCGTCGATGCGACGAACAAGGCATACCTCGATCTGAGCTACGATACGAAATACGACGACCCGAAGGACCCGAACCGCTTCTTTTTCCGCTCAGACCATTTTCACTACGCACAGAACGGGATACCTATCGCGTTCTGGTTCGACGGCGTTCACGAGGATTACCACCAGGCCGGGGACCATCCTGATAAGATCGATTACCAAAAGATGGAAAAGGTCACGCGGACCGTGCTGCTGACGTTGTGGGAACTCACGGATCTAAAGCAGCGTCCGGCTGTAGATAAACAGTTGCCGCCGGAGCTGAAGCGGCAATAGTTATCCGTCCCCTTTCTCTCGAGTAAACTCGCGATACGCTTCGGATTTACTCATTCCGAATTCCTTAGCCGCCTTCTTCAGGGCGGCTTTTTGTTCGAGCCCCTCTATCTCGAGCTCGGCGATCCTCTGACCGAGAGTCGTATCAGATCGTCGCCTGGGGGCCGAACTACCGCGTTCAATGACCAGTACGATCTCGCCCTTGGGTTTGTGCGTTTCAAAGTGGGCGGCCAAATCGTTCAGACTTCCGCGGATCACTTCTTCATGCATCTTCGTCATTTCGCGAGCGACGGCAGCCGGCCGGTCGCCGAGCAGTTCGGCACAATCGGCGAGAGAACCTTCCAATCTATGCGGTGATTCGTAAAAGACCAACGTCGCAGGCATATCTCGCACCTCTTCGAGCCGCCTGCGACGATCGCCTTTTTTCGAAGGCAGAAATCCGCCAAAGAACAGCGAATCTGTCGGCAGTCCCGACACGACCGCTGCCGTAACAAAAGCAACGGCCCCGGGAACGGCAATGACGTGAGCGCCGATCTCGATCGCACGCCCCACGAGTCGATAGCCGGGATCCGCGACGCCCGGCGTCCCGGCATCGGTCACGATGGCGATCGATTCTCCGGCGAGAAGACGGTCGGCGAGTTCCTCGGCACGTTCGTGTTCGTTGTGTTCATGATAGCTGATCGTGCGGGCAGATATCCGAAAATGGTTCAGCAGCTTCTGCGTGTGCCTCGTGTCCTCGCATGCGATGAGGTCAACCGAGCGCAGCACCTCGAGGGCCCGCAGGGTAATGTCCTGCAGGTTGCCGATCGGAGTCGCGACGAGGTAAAGGGTTCCCGGCATGATTTCTGAATTCAAACTTTAGTTTGTTCGCCCCGCGAGAACAAGCTTAATGAGAACTCGGAATAAAAAAAGCCCGTGCCGTCCGGCACGGGCGAAAAGAAAACTAATTCATCAGACCTTAGAATGGCCACCAGTTCGGTAGATTGTTCGTATTGCCGTTACCGCGTCCGTTGCCCCAGCCGCGGTTGCGTCGGCCATTGTTGTAGCCATAAGCGTTACCGAGCGCGTTGAGATCGTATTGGATCGAATTCCAAAGCTGGTTCAGCTGCCCACCCACGCGCATCCGCGCCATCTGGCGATCGACTTGCGAGCCGAGGTTGAGCACGCGCTGCACCTCATTGGTGTTCTGATTGCGGCTGTTGTTGAGGTCGTCGACCGCATTTTCAAAATTGCGTACCACGCTCATGAAATTGTCCTCGCGCCGCGTGTCGTCCCAACGGCTGCGATCAAGGGTACGGTCGGCCTCTCGAAGAAAGCGGTCCGACTTCTGTTTTAAGTTCCGTACGGTCGAGCGCATGTCGACGTTGTTTCCATACCGGCCGTTGTTGCCATAACCGCCGTTCCCGTAACCACCATTGCGCCCATTACCGCCCCACTGTGCCGAAGCTATGGCCGGCAAGCTCAAGATCATCAAGGAAAATGCCATCAGTCCTATAATTCTCTTAACTCTGTTCATCGTTGTCTCCCACTAATAATATCGGGCAATGATCTGGCCATTGCTCGCCCTGTTAATCGCAAAGGGCGTGCCAAACGCGATGAAGCATTGCTAAGTCTTTTGAATTCTGAGTTTAATAGAAAACGAGGGCGGCCGATCTATGGCCGCCCTCGACTGTTTTCGTATGGATTAGACCAAATGGTAAGTTAATGCGCGGTGTGGGACTGCGAAGCGCCGGACAATGCATTTGCCGCGCATATGCGGCCGCCGGAGACCGTTCGGCCCGTAAGAGCGTCGAGTTTATCCCCGCGCTTCAAAAGCCTGTCGCGCAGTGCCTTGACCGAAATGCCGGGCTCGTTTGCGACGATCAAGGCGGCAACTCCCGACACATACGGTGTTGCCATCGACGTGCCCGAAGCCTCGCGATAGCCGTTGTTAAGCCACGTTGAGAGAATGTCCTTTCCGGGTGCGGCGACGTGAACGGTCTTAACGCCGAAGTTCGAGAACGAAGCCAGCACGTCGTTGCGATCGAGTGCCGCAACCGAGAGAACGTTCGGTAGGTCGTAATTCGACGGGAAATGACCGCGCTTGTCGTTGTCCGAACCGTCATTTCCTGCCGCGGCGACAAACAGGATGCCCGCTTCGCCCGCGGCACGGATCGTGTCCTCGAGAGCTTTTGAGCGAGCACGCGACCCCCAGCTTGCGCTGATAATGCGGACATTCACGCCTGCTTTCTTGCGATCGATCGCATAATTGATCGCCGCGATCGCGTCGTCCGTCGAGCCGAAGCCGCCGCGGCCAAGGAACTTGAGCGGCATGATCTTCACTTTCCAGTTGATACCGACCACGCCGAGGCCGTTATCGCCCTCAGCCCCGATGATGCCGGCGCAGTGCGTGCCGTGGCCGTTGTCGTCCATTGGGTCTGAAGCCGAATCTGTGCCGTTGTAGCCGTGTCGATCGTTGAACTCGCCGAGCTCATCATCGCGGTAGGCCGGGACGTTTGACGGCCGCGTCCACATATTGGCGGCCAGGTCCTCATGCGTATAATCAACGCCCGTATCGAGGACCGCCACAACAACCTCTTCGCTTCCGGTCGTCGTTTGCCAGGCCTCAAGAGCATCGATGTCAGCGCGCCGCGTACCGCCATCGGCCCCCGTGTTATTCAACGCCCACTGTTCAATGAACATCGGGTCGTTCGGCGTATTCTTGCCTGTTTCGCGATGTACGAGATCGCGCGGGCTCTCTTTCACGATCGGATCGTCGAGTTTAATCTGGAAATTAGGTTCTGCGTAAGCAACCACATCGCTCATCGAGGCGTATTGAGCCGCAACTGCCGCAGCGTCAGCGTTGTCGAGATCGTCTATCGAGGTCAGGCCGCCGACGGATTCGATCTCATCAGACAATTTATCGTTGTTCGCCGACGCGATCGCGCGGATGCGGTCCAGCTCGACTCCGGGCTTGAACCGCACCAATACCTCGGGCACGCCGCTCTTTACGATCGGATCGTCGCCGTTGATCCGAACCGTGTTGATCTTCGGCTTCGCGGTAACGCTCAGCGCCGCACGCCAGCGTCCGAGCTGGCCGAGCACGGCCGCGAATGCGATCATGACTACTGCTAGCGTGACGTGTATCCAGATATTATTGCGATTCATAGTACTGCCTCTACTCTATGACGTGATTGCGCCCCTCAAAGTTCACCAGCCGCAGCTGGTATTTGTCGCCCCGGTATTCAAACTGTTTGCCGTCGACTTCAAGCTCTATCTGCCAGCCGCTCGATATCATCATCGCCGCCATCTCGCCGTCAGTTGGGGCACCGAGCGAAGCGTCGGGAAATTCCTTGTCTGTAACGCCCGCAAGTGTTACTTCCCCGCTGCCAATACCTAAACGCGCGGCGAGGTCGCTTTTTGCACGTTCCACGGCTGAATCACGCGTAAATGGCATATATCGATATTGTCTTGTTTACGAACCTGAGTCAACGAAAGTTCGCCGGCGCGTCAGATTCCGGGTTATCTCAACAATGGCCGGAACGATAAATGTCGCGCAGGCGACGCCGAGGATGAGGCCGGTGACGAAGCGGGACAACTGTGTGTTCTCCCATATCCCCATGAACGTCAGCGACCAGTCGATGCCGATCGGTATAAGAGAGAGAAAAAGCCAGAACTTTGGCAGCGGCTCGATCTCATCGATAGGGCGCCAGAGCGGATATACGACAAAGCCGAGAAAAATGCCGAAATATACGCCAAAGCACCGTGAGCAGACGGCGAATTGCTCACCAGCGATGTGAAACGAACGCTCCGGCTTTTGATGGCACAGGTAATGAAAAAAGCTGTAGATAGGTGAGGCGATGGCGTTCAGATCATTGGCCGTCGCCGCAGGAGCGATGAGTATCAGCAGTATCCAGCCCGCAACAGTCGCAGTGCCGACCGCCCACGCCCGCCATGCCTGGCGGCGAAAGAGAGCTGAGATCTCGACAGGAATATAATCCGCGGGGGCTTGCACGAATACTAAATTAACATTATGCCGATCGGCCGTCCTTTCGCCGAGCGGAAAAGCTTCGCTTTTCCGTAAGTTTCATCATGAACCGGCGGCCATGCCGCGATCGCACTGCGGCGAGGCTTGCCTCGCCGAGGCGTCCCCCTCACCACTCAGGGAGGAGGCTGTGCC
>CAZWSK010000144.1:3874-6338 GCA_964636445.1 uncultured Chloracidobacterium sp. | reverse complement strand
TTTTCGATATTCGCCTGCAGCCGCCAGTTCTCACTAAATGTGTAGAAGACCGCTGCATCAGCCTTGAGGTAGCCCGGCAGGACGATGGCGTTGTCGATAGCCACGAACATATCCGATCGGGCAATGAGTCCCAGGCCGGCGCCAAGACGGTTAGTGAATTGATATTTATTCCACAACGAGAACGTGTGGTGCGGTACCTGCGGCACCTGTCGTCCGGCCGGAGCGGCCGTGGTCGAGCTAGAGATGTGGGCATCTTGATAGGCGTAGCCACCGCTGACCGACCATCGCGGGATGATGTTGCCGTTCAGGCCGAGCTCAAATCCGTTGGTCCGCTGGCTGCCCGTCTGCACTATCGCGGTCGGATCGTTGGGATCGGTAGCACGCGTGTTCTTGCGGTCGAGACGGTAAATGGCCGCGGTCAAAAATAACGTGCGGCGAAGGTCCCATTTGATGCCGCCCTCTATGTTCTCAAACCTTTCGGGCTTCATCTGCTGGGTCTCGTTCGTCAGCGACGAAAACTGGTCGCCCGAACTGGGCAGATATGAGACAGAATAGCTGCCATAGAGCGAGACCTTGGTGACCGGCTTGATAACGAGTCCGAACCGAGGACTAGTGAGGTTATCGGTGCGGCCTTTTATGTCACTGCTGCGGTCGTTGTAATAAGTCAGGGCGAAGCGGTCGTAGCGCACACCGATGATCGCCTGAACATACCGCGAAAATTCGATCTGGTCCTGAATGAACGCCGAACCGAGGTTGAGCTTCAGGTGGTTATCGGCATCCGACGCGCTTTGGCGGAATGTGACCGGCGTATCGATCGTTGGGTCGGAGACCGGGACCAGGATGGATGTCACGGTATTGTTGAAGTAGCCGGTGTTGCGGAAATTGTCGGTCAACTGCCGGCCGAACTCAGTACCGCTGACGAGCGTGTGCTTGATGCGGCCGGTCTTGAACGAATACGTCAGGTCGGTCTGGTTGAAGAGGTTCTTGCGCTGCGTCCGATTGTTATAGGCCGTGAGCGTGACGAGGGTGCCGGCTTCGTTCACCGAACCGGGGACGAAATTCTGACAAAAACGATCGTAGTCGCCGTAAGACGTGTAGTTGCGGAAGATCACGGGACCAAAGAGACGCTCGACGGAGCCGGTGAAAACGTTGACGTTCGCGCGGACCTTGGAATTCTCGGGGTCGCCGTAAAAGGTCGAGATGGGCACGTCAACCGGCCTGTTCTGGAACGACGGGATGCCGCGGTCGGCGGTGCGGCGGTCGCGGAAGAATTCGTAGCTGAGGTTAATGCTCGTTTTCGAGTCCGGCAGGATCGTGAAGGTCGGGTTGATGCCGACACGTTCGAGATCGACAAAGTTGCGGAAGCTGCCTGAGTTCTCATAAACGCCGTTCAGTCGGAACGCGGTTTTGCCGCCAAGCGGCTGTCCAAAGTCGCCCGTAAAGCGCTTGTGCCCGAAAGAACCGCCGGTCGCGGTGAACTCGCGGATCGGCGACAGGCCGGCTTCTTTCGTCACACGATTGATCACGCCACCGCCCCCGCCGCGGCCGAAGATCATCGCGTTAGGGCCTTTAATGGCTTCGAGCCGTTCCATGTTGTACGGATCTCGGTAGTACTGCACATCGTCCCGCACGCCGTCGCGGTAAAAATCAGCGGTCGATCGATTGCCGCGGATGATGACGTCGTCGCGGTTATTCTCACCCTGGTGTACCTGCACGCCCGGCACATAATTGAGGATCTCGCCGATGCTCGACATCGACTGGTCACGGACCTGGTCGCGTTTGATGACGGTTACGGCCTGCGGTACATCGCGCAGCGGCGTAAATGTCTTTGTCGCAGTTCGCGTCTCGCCCGCGGCGTAGAATGCCTCGTCGCTGACCATCACCTCCGCCGAGACCGGCGAGACGGCGAGGGTGATAACCTCACCTGCCGAGCCGGCGGATAGATCGATCTGCCTTGAAAGCTGATCAAAGCCCGCGGCGCGGATCGTCAGGATGTACTCGCCCCGGGGAAGATCGAGCGAAAATTCGCCGTTGGCATTTGTATCGGTCTCGGTTCGGATGTTCGTACCGGACCTGGTGGCGACGATATGGGCGCCGGCTACGGCGGCTTCGTTCGGGTCGACGACGCGGCCGTCGAACTTGACGGTTAGACCCTCGTCACCGGCAAAGACTAATGCCGAGCCTAAGAGGAGATGTGTAAGGAGAAGAATTTGACGCATTAAAATGGCCTCGTTGATATGTTGATATATAGTTTATTGAAAACGATTGTCATTATCAATATAGGCGAACGAATGCGTTCGTGTCAATCACCGTTATCCGTACGCAGCTATTTCCCCGTAAAGTTCGGTGGGCGTTTATCGAAAAAGGCGGCTATACCCTCTTTGAAATCGGCGGATTTACCCGATTCGATCTGGCAGTCGTGTTCGAGAGCTAGCTGAGCGGCGAGATCGTTTGAGAATGAGGC
>CAZWSK010000144.1:0-3774 GCA_964636445.1 uncultured Chloracidobacterium sp. | reverse complement strand
CATCTCGCGAAGGTCGCCGCCGGAGCAGAATGCACGTCCGTTTCCTGTGAAAATGACCGCACGAGCATCATCTAGGATGACCTGGCGAAAGGCTCGGTCGAGATCGGACGTGAGCTGTTGCGACAGCGCGTTCAGCGCGTCGGGGCGGTTCATCGTGACAGTCGCAATGCGGTCGGTGAGGTCGTAAGTTACGGTTTCGAGGTTCATCTACTATTTGACAGCCGCAAAAAAGCGCAAAATGCACAAAAGAAAGAAAGTCCCATTTTTTCGCATTTTGCACCTTTTTGCGGCGATATTTTCCTACATAGTGCGCGCGCGTGAGCGGCTTGATTCGAAGCAATCCTTGCATAGTACCGAGCGGCCTGTTTTGGGCTGGAATGGTACGGTGTCGTGCTTGCCGCAGTGGTCGCAGACGATCTCGTAGCGCGTCGGCGCGTCGTCGCGCATCGCGGCCTTCTTTGACCGGCAGCGTGGGCAGCGCTGCGGCTGCATCATGTTGCGCTGGTAATAGAGCTCTTGCTCCTTCTCGCTAAAACCAAAGACCTCTTTGCACTGAACGCACGGGATCTCGATGTCCGGCATCGTAAGTTACCTCCTGGCACGGCGGGATTTTCGTGATGAGCGAAGTTTATCACACGGCGGCTAACGCGCTAATTCGACGACGTGGTTTTTGACCGTTTGTCCCAAGGTTTCGAGGTTATAGCCGCCCTCGAGGCAGGAAACGACGCGTCCCGCACACGTTTCGGCGGCCCATTCCTTAAGAGTCGCCGTCATCGACACGAAATCATTATCTTCGAGCCGGAGCTGGCCGAGCGGGTCGGTCACATGAGCGTCAAAGCCGGCGGAGATCATTACGAGATCCGGTTTGAAGTCCTTCACGATGTCCCAGATGGCCGATTCGAACATCCGTTTTTGATCGGCCGCTTTTGTTTCCGCACGCACGGGCACGTTCATCGTCGTTCCTAGCCCTCGGCCGTGTCCCGTCTCGCCGCGGCTGCCGGTGCCGGGATACCACGGGTATTGGTGCATCGAGAAAGAGAAGACGCTTGGGTCGTTGTAAAAAATGCCCTGCGTGCCGTTGCCGTGGTGAACATCCCAGTCGATTATGGCTACGCGGTCAATCTCTTTGTACCGGTTCTGAGCGTGACGAGCGGCGACGGCGACGTTATTGAATAAGCAAAAGCCCATTGCCCTTTCAGCAGTCGCGTGATGGCCCGGCGGGCGGACGACGACAAAGGCATTGTCGGCATCGCCCTGCATCACGGCGTCGACGGCGGCTATCGCACCACCCGCGGCGAAGAGCGATGCATCGAATGACTCCGGCGATATCACGGTGTCGGCATCGAGCCGGTCGTAGCCGTTCTCAAATGCCGATTCTACTCGTTTGAAATGCTGCGGCGTGTGAGCGGCTTGGATGACCCCTTTCGAGGCCTTCTCCGGTGTGATCTCGTTTAAAGTCGACCAGAACTTTTCGTCCTCACGCAGTGCCTCCATCACGGCGGTGTATCGACGACGCGTCTCGGGATGGCCGTAGCCGGTGTCGTGGCGTTCGTATATGGGGTGATGGATCAGGGCCGTGCGCATAGCTTAAATATAGCCGCTTTCCTGCAATAGTTCGCCGCGGGCGAAGCGTTCGATCGAGAGGCGCGAAACGTCAAGAAAGCTAGCTTCGCGGTCGAGCATGATCTCGGACAATGCACGCCCCGTCGCCGGTGAATGCATCACGCCGTGGCCCGAAAAGCCGCATGCGAGGTATAGTCCCTCGACATTGCATCCGCCGATTATCGGATGATGATCGGGCGTGTTCTCGTACAGGCCGGCGCGGCACTTTTCATAGATGATGCGAGAGCCGTTCAAAAAGGGTGCTCTGTAAGCGGCTCGTTCGCCGATCTTGTCCAGGTATGACTCGTCGAAATCGACCGAGAAGCTTGCCGGTTCGTCGGGATCCGGCCATGCGAAAAGAACCGCGTTCGGGTCCTGCTCATCGGCCCCGTGATGAAAGTCCTTTGCGGGGCGAAAATGAAACCCGTCCTTTAGATCGATGACCATTGGAGTGTCGGGCGGCATAGGCTGCGGCGCCTGCGCCCAAACGATCTGCCGCCGCTGCGGAGCGACGGGCAGATCGATGCCAGCGGTTAACGCAAGGCGTGTTGACCACGCACCGGCACAAATGACGGCCTTTCCACAGTCTATACGGCCGTCTCTAGTCTGTACGCCTATGACGCGGCCGCTTTCGACAATCAGCTTTTCAACATCGACGCCTGTCAGCACGCGAGCCCCGCGTTGCGAGGCCCCAACGATAAAGCCTTCGAGAACCGCCAACGGATTAATGAAACCGTCCTTTGGCCCGAACGAGCCGCCGATGATGTCATCGACGTTTAGGCCCGGCACCTTCTCGGCGATCTCGTTTTGCGTTACGAGGTGAACGTCGTCGTACCCGAGCTGCCGCTGGCGGGCGATCGTGCGGTCGAGGTATTCCAACTGCAGGGAATTTGATGCGAGGAAGAGATATCCTTTTGGGTCGTACTCGACGGGCTGGTCCCAGTCTTTAAAGAAGTCCATCGAGTACAGCGACATCAGGATGTTGACGTCGGTCTCGAATTGAGCGCGGACGCCGCCTGTGGCACGCCCTGTCGAGCCTTCGCCAAGCGATGCGGCGCGGTCGAGGACGACGATGTCCTGAACGCCGCGTTCGGCAAGGTGATAGGCGACACTCGCGCCCACCACGCCGCCGCCGATGATGACGATCTCGGGCACTTACTTGGCGAAGACCTGCGACATATCCGCGAAAGCCTTAAATTCCAACGCGTTACCGCTCGGGTCGAGGAAGAACATAGTCGCCTGTTCGCCGACCTCGCCCTGGAACCTGACCTTCGGTTCGATTATGAAGTCGACGCTTCTTCCCCTCAACCTCGCGGCGAGGGCTTCCCAATCTTCCATCGACAGGATCACGCCAAAATGCGGCACCGGCACGTCGTCGGCATCTACGGAATTGTGGCTCCTCACGCCTGCAGCTTCAGGTGACAGGTGCGTGACGATCTGGTGGCCGTAGAGGTTAAAATCGATCCAACGCTCGGAACTACGGCCTTCTTCGCAGCCGAGGACGCTGCCGTAAAACACACGCGCGGCGTCGAGGTCATGGACCGGAAATGCGAGATGAAATGGATTCATAGACTTATGCTAACCTCTATTTTCGATGCTCGACACCGTCGAAAAATTTCTTACCGCGTTGGCCGCGAGCCTTGCCGACGGGACGTTTGTTAAGGCAACTCTCGGCAATTATAAGGGCGGCGATGGGCACCTGCAAAAACTGAACATTCGGTTGATCGACACCAAGAAGGGAAGGCGGCTGTTCTTTCTTTATAAATACGATACACGGGACACGGCGAAGAACTTTGACTTTGACGAGGGGCAGCGGCTCATCGCCCGGCATCTCGACGGCGAGTTCTTCAGCGGGCATCTGTTCACCACGACGGCCGACTATCAACTCGAGGTCGGGAAGAAGGGCCGCTCGCGGCTGAATACGGGCAAACCGACGTTTAAGACCTCTTCGGTGTCCACCCACGACCGTAAGAAGACGGAGTTCGTCGACCGCGACGCCCATTACCTTCGGGCTCTCGGGATCACGTCGGACCGCGGCGACGTTCGCGACAAGCAGCAGGCGAAGTGGCGGCAGATCAACAAGTTCGTCGAGACGCTGGTGCATCTTGTCGATAAATCGCGGCTGAAAGGCCGGCCGCGGCTTCGCATCGTCGATATGGGCTCGGGGAAGGG
>CAZWSK010000143.1:0-6372 GCA_964636445.1 uncultured Chloracidobacterium sp. | reverse complement strand
GCCGTTAGAATATAGAGAACAACTATCCGCACGACACATCAATCAAAGCCCATTTAGCATAAGATATGGCCGATTACGACGAAAAAGAAGACCTGCTCGACCGCCTGGTTGCCCTTGGCAAACGCCGCAAGGGGTTGAGCCTTGACCAGCTCCATCGCGAGCTGCCCGAAAACATGATGTCGCCCGACGAGATCGAGGACGTTTTAGAACGACTCGAGGGCGCAAATATTTCTGTCGCCGAGACGGACGCGCAGCTTCTTGAGCGGGCGTCAGGTTTGGCATTAGACGATGAGGAAGCCGCCGCTGAGGAAGAGGAAGAGGATCTCGACCTCGACCTGTCGGCCGGCGTTCTCGACAAATCTAACGATCCCGTTCGCCTTTACCTTCGCGAGATGGGCGTTGTGCCCCTGCTGAATCGCGAGGGCGAGGTCGCCATTGCAAAACGCATCGAGCGCGGGCAGATCAAGACCAATAAGACGATCGCCCGTTCGCCGATCGCCGTGGAACGTCTGCTGCAGATGGGCGAGGACCTCGCGGCCGGCAAGCAGGGCATTCGCGAGACGGTAGTTTTTAGCGAGCAGGCCGAGATCTCGGTTGAGGAGGACAAGGCTGAGGAGTACCTGCGATGGACGCTCGAGGGCATCGAGAGCATTCGCGGTAACTTTCAGGTCGCGCTGAAATCCTGGACACAACTCCTTAACGAACAGGAAAAGACCGCGGGCAAGAAGACGAAAAAGCTGATGCGCCTCAAGCGCAATACCGCTCGTCTGCGTCTCGACATCGCCCAGGAGATCAAGAACCTCAACCTGACGGAGCGTTCGCGCCAGGTGCTGATCGCCGCGATCCGCAAGGTCGTAAACGAGATCAAGGACGCTGAAAAAGCGATCAAAAAGGCCAAAGACAAGCTCGAGAAGAAGCCCGACGCTCCTGTTCGTAAAGAACTCAACGCCAAGGTCCGTGAGGCCAAGGCCATCATCGCCGCGATCGAAGAGAAGTACAAATTACCGGCCGTCGAGATCAAACGCTCGATGCAGACGATCAATGTCGGCGAGTTTGAGACTAACAAGGCCAAGCGCGAGCTGGTCGAGGCCAACCTGCGTCTCGTCGTTTCGATCGCTAAAAAATACACGAACCGCGGCCTTCAGTTTCTCGATCTCATCCAGGAAGGCAACATCGGCCTGATGAAGGCGGTCGATAAATTCGAATGGCGACGCGGCTATAAATTCTCGACATATGCAACGTGGTGGATCCGTCAGGCGATCACACGTGCCATCGCCGACCAGGCCCGCACGATCCGTATCCCGGTCCACATGATCGAGACGATCAACAAGCTCATTCGCACTTCGCGATTGCTTGTCCAGGAACTCGGCCGCGAACCGACGTCTGAGGAGATCGCAAAGCGGATGGACATTCCGGTCTCAAAGGTCCGGAAGGTCTTGAAAATTGCCCAAGAGCCGATCTCACTCGAAACGCCTATCGGCGAAGAGGAAGACAGCCATCTCGGCGATTTTATCGAGGACCGCTCGATACTGAATCCGGCCGAATCGGTAACCTTCTCAAACCTTCGCGAGATCACCGACGAGGTGCTCGCGACGCTCACGCCGCGTGAGGAAAAGGTCATCAAGATGCGCTTTGGCTTAGGCAGCACCGGCAGCGAGCACACGCTCGAAGAAGTCGGCCAGCACTTCGCTGTCACCCGCGAGCGCATCCGACAGATCGAGGCAAAAGCCCTGAGAAAGCTGCGGCATCCGTCGCGGTCGCGGCGGCTCAAAGCGTTTCTCGAAGGGAAACCGTAAGATCGATCTTATAGACCGAAAGGCCCGTGTTCGCCGGATTACATCCGCGGCACGGGCCTTTCGATATTCTCGATTCGGTGTTCTCGATAGTCGAACAACTGTATACCGTCATCATTCTCTCGATCGTTGTCGCATCGATCGCGTGGACCGTCACGCAAGAGGAGATCTTTCGCGAACCCCGGGAATTCTGTGCGCGATGCAGCGAAGAATCCCGCAACTTCGTCCTTCGAAAGTTCTTCTACGTTTTCACCTGCGAATACTGCTTCAGCCATTGGGTAACGCTCGGGTTGCTGATTCTGACGGGATTTAAACTGGCCATCGACGACTGGCGCGGCTATGTCCTGGCCTTTTTTGTGACCAACTGGCTGGCGAACCAGTGGATGAGCCTCTACCGCCGTTTGAGAGTCGAGATCAAGAAAGAGAACATCGTGGCGGAGGAGATCAAGAAAAAGGTTTAGCCGTATCGCGGAGCACTTCTTTTGCCGCGTCAAATGCCTGGATCAGATCCGCGACTTTACCGTCTAATTGCAGTTCGTAGATCGAATCCAGAATCCCCTTGAAATCAGGGCCCGGTGTCATGCCGAGTTCGATCAGGTGGCGCCCTTTCAGAATAGGTTCCGGAGCTCGCTTTTCGACCTGCAAAGAACGGACCTTTTCGATAAACCATTCCTGCGCTTCTGAGCCGAAAATCATTTTCGAGCGGTCGCCGTCCGGGTAGCGGCCGAGGCTGTCGGCTTTGGCGACGCGGTAGAGTAGGTCGGGCTCAACCTTGCGGGCGAGGCGGCGAAATGCTCCGTCGCCGACGGGATTTCCCTTCTCGCCGGCCTTATACCATTCGCCCGGCACAAGATGATAGCGGACGAGCTGGACTATCTGATCTCGCACATCAAAGCCATCCAGCGTAAAGATACCCAGACGGTCGAGGAGCGACAGCGTCGGCTCGACGCCGGCTTCGTCGTGGCCTCGCGAGCGAATGCGGCCGTCGACAAATTCTGTCGTCGGCGGCTTTCCGAGGTCGTGGCAAACGGCGCCGAGCATCACCGCGACCTGCCGAGCATGGTCGAGATCGTCAACCAACAACCGAGCCTCATCGCAGACCATTAGAGTGTGAACGTCAACATCGCCCTCAGGATGCCACTCAGGCTCCTGAGGAACGCCGACGAGACTTTTCAGTTCAGGAAATAGTTGATCGACAACGCCCAACTCATAAAGCCATTTTAGTCCGATAGACGGCTGACGGGCCTTTAGGAGCAGCTTTTCAAGCTCGCCCCAAATACGCTCCCGCGGCAGGTCGGTAACATCGATTCCCATGCATACCTCAACGGTCGCAGCCTCGATTTCAAACTCAAACCTCGCCGCAAACTGCGAGGCTCGCAGAACGCGCAAGCTGTCTTCACCGAAGGTGTCCCGCGACACCATCCGTAAAACCTTGCGCTTGATATCGGACTGCCCGTCAAATGGATCGACGATCTCGCCGGTCAGCGCGTCTTTTAAGATAGCGTTGACTGTAAAATCCCGTCTCGAACACGCCTCTTCGAACGACATTGACGGATCGCCCTCGACGATAAATCCGCGATGCCCCATTCCGGATTTCCGCTCACGCCGCGGCAGCGAAACGTCCAGATCGCGCCCGATCTTGTAAACCGCGAACGCCTCGCCGACGACATTAACCTCGCCAAACTTCGCGATGATCTTACGCAGCCGCTCAGGCTCGACACCGTAAACCTCGAGGTCCCAGTCCTTTGGCTCGACGCCCATCAGCTCGTCGCGCACGCACCCGCCGTTCAACATAGCCCGACCGCCCGCGTCGCTGATCGCGGCGGCCAGGTCTCGTACCGTTTTGGGCATCTTCCCCATAACGGACAAGTCTAACCCACAGACAGCATGCAACTGAATTTACTAGGGATTGAAACCGCTCTCCGCCGCCTCGGGCTCGAGCATCAGGATAGCGGCGTCGGTCTTGTCGGGCGGTCCCGAGAGCAGGACCGTGTCGTTTTCGGTGAGTTTATATTGTGCGCCGGGGCTGATCTTCGGCTCGCCGTCGCGGATGACGGCGATGACGGTCGCACCGGTCCTGCCTCGCAGGTCGAGCTCGCCCAAGGTCTGGCCGACGGCGGGCGAATCAACCCCTAGCCGAACCGTTCGTGTCACGGCCTTGTGCATCGCCTCATTCAGATTGCCCATCTCGATCTGAGGAGTTGACGGCGACCGCAGCATCTCATAACCGCGTTGGCGGATGCGGGCGATCTGCTCCTCGATCGTGCCGCGCGATACCCCGAAACGCTGCAGCACGCGAGCGAATATCTCAATACTAGTTTCGAATTCTTCCGGGATCACCTCATTCGCGCCCAGACTCACCAACTCGGTGATCTCGGCGATGTATTTCGTGCGTACGATGATGTGAAGCTTGTCGTTCAGCGAACGAGCGAGCGACACCGTGCGCCGCGCGGCAGTCGGATCGGACATCGCGAGCACGAGCACCCAGGCTCGCTCGATGCCGGCGTGAAGCAGCACCTCGCGCCGGGTCGCGTCGCCAAAGTTGATCTTTTCGCCCTTGGCCTTGCTCCGGCGCACCACCTCGGCGTCGACCTCGAGGATCGTATACGGCACGCCCACGGTTCGTAGAACTCGAGCCAGGTTGCGCCCGTTCAGCCCGTATCCGACGACGATGACGTGCTGTTCGAGCCCGCCGCTCGATGTCAGGTGAATGTCCTCCTCGATATTCTCGATATCGTGCCGGCTCCCGTCGGAGAGCACCTTTTGCATCGCAAAACCGATCTTCGGCGACCATGAGATAAGGAACGGCGTCGCGATCATCGATATGATCGACGCGGCGAGAAAGCTCTGGTAATCGCTGTCGGGCAGCAGTTCAACACCTTGACCCGCTCGTGCCAGAACGAACGAGAATTCTCCGATCTGTGCGAGGCCCAGGCCCGCCATAACGGCGACGCGTTGTGTTGTGCCGAGCAGTCTAGCAATGCCGCCGATGATAAATGCCTTTGCGGCGATAAGGACGATCACGAGGACAATTACGTACCCGATATTCGCAAACAGTGCCCCGAGCGAGAGCAGCATTCCTATGGAAACAAAAAAGACGCTGTTGAATACGTCGCGAAACGGCAGCACCTCGGCCGTCACTTGATGGCTGTAATCGGAATCGGCCAGCACCATGCCCGCGATAAAAGCTCCGAGCGCGAGCGACATCCCAAAATGCGCTGTGATCCACGACATCCCGAGGCAGAGCAGCACCACCGTGAGCAGGAAGACCTCAGGACTGCGAAGCCGCACGATCTGGCCGAGGAACTTTGGAAGCAAAAACCAAGCTCCGAGCACGATCAGTACCAGAGCCAGCAATGAGCCGCCGAGGTCTATCAAGACCGAGCCTGCGGACTCGCCGCCCTTGCCGCCCAGCACCGGTATCATCAGCAGCATGAACACGATACTGATGTCCTGGAACAACAAGATGCCGACGCCCAATCGCCCGTGCGGCGCATCGACCTCGTTGCGGTCGACATAGGATTTCAACACGATCGCCGTGCTCGAGAGCGCGACCAGAAAGCCGAAAAACACAGACTGTCCGATGCTGCGGCCGAGCAAATAAGCGGCACCTGCGGTGACGGCTATCGTTACGCCGACCTGCAGGCCGCCGCCGATCAGCACGAGGCGTTTCATCTCGCGCAGCCTCTTTAACGAAAACTCGAGCCCGATCGTGAACAGCAGCAGCATCACGCCGATCTCAGCCAGGGTTTCGACGCCTTCCACATTCTTGATCAGCCCCAGGCCATACGGCCCGATCGCGATGCCCGTCAGCATCAATCCAACCAGCAGCGGAAGTTTAAGCCGAAGGCACAGAAAGGCCACTGGCACCGACACCAGCAGGAGGATCAAAAGGTCTGTAAAGAGCTCGGGCGTGTGCATTCGATTTTATTTTCTCTCTTAGCTAACGATGCGTAAATGGGCGGATATCGCCGGCACAAATTACTGTCGACCATAAACCGCGTAAGACTGTCTTGGGGCTAGGAGAGCGGCGGTGCCCGGCCGGTGATGCGCAACGCGGCGAATCCGGACACGCGAAGCCTTGATGAATGCACGCCTGCGCCGCTAAGGCTCTCGGGTGCCGTGATCGCGGAACGGCTATCTAAAAGACCACCGGTCCCGAACAACTGATCGGCCCGGTCGGGCCGCTGCTTGTAGGAGTTGCCGGGTCGTTTTTCAACACAATGAACGAATTCCTGGTGACAAGCCGGTTGGCCGATCTCGGTCGTGAACGCTGCCCCATCGATCGAACCGGCCGCAGGAAACGGAAGCAAACGGATTCCCTCGCCGCCCGAGAAAAGCAGCGCAGAGAGCAGCCCAAACCATACAGCGGTGCATAGAACAGGACTGATCCTATTTCGGGATTCGTGGCTCATTACAGATGGTGCGAGAATAGCAGTCAGCCAGCACTGAATCAACAGCACGTCTGCCGCTCTCGCGATCAGGCCAACCGCTCTTGCAGATACTCTCGCAGCCGGTCGATCGCAACGCGTTCCTGTTCCCACGTGTCGCGCTCACGTACGGTCACTGCGTTGTCTTG
>CAZWSK010000142.1:0-6379 GCA_964636445.1 uncultured Chloracidobacterium sp. | reverse complement strand
AAACGTTTCACATTTTTTCCACAGGGCGTTTAGTTTTCCCCCTCGTGAAACAAAACTTGCGGCCGGGGCGCATTTTTGATTAACTCATTGGTTTGCTATTTCGATCATGAGCACTACATTTACTGACCATCTGAATTCCTTTTCCGAGGCCGACTGGCTGGCGGCGGTTGAGGGGCTTCTTCCCGACATCCACGAGGTCGACCGCAATGCGGTCGAGGTGTGGTTTCGATTCTATCCGTTGGCGCTGCGGCGTTTCCTCGAGACGGCGGAGGATTTGGATAAGGCTAAGCAAGGATTGGCCCTGCAAGGCGCGTTCGAGCTGGAATCGCAGATCGACTCTTCGCACCACTTCTTGTACGGGCACCGGTTCTGGCCGGCGGTGAAAGAAGCGATCGAGACGCAGGCTGATGGATTCGTGGGAACGCCTTCGCTCGTCGATCTGACAAAGGCCGCAGCCGCGAGCGTTGCGGCGGAGCAGAAGGTCGATCGTTCGTTACTGATCGGCATCGCAGCCGTTGGGCTTGCGACATTGGCACAGGTCGGGCTGGAGGCATTTAAAGCCGCGAGCGGCGAAGTCACAAATTCGACCAATAAGTCGCCGGAGCAGATCGTCGAAGATCGCAAAAGGGACGACTCCCAGGGGCTCTTCGGGTTTCTTAAGAGCATTGATAAGAAGTTCTCGGTGCACTACTCGGCCGCGAATTACGCAGGCAAACTGCCGATCATCGACGATGAAGAGATCGTGACCGCTTCGCAAAAGGACGAGTCGCGCAATTGGCAGGCTCTCGATGAACGCTGCTGGGACGGGCCGGTGCCGATCGAATGCACCTCGGCGAGTTGCGGCACTTGTTGGGTCGGCGTGCTTGGCGGCGAGGAAAAGCTAACGCCCGTCAAGCCCCGCGAGCGCCGGCAGATGAAGGTTTTTGGCTACAACCAGCCCGAGGGCGAAACGCCGCTGCTCCGCCTCGCCTGCCAGGCGCGTGCTCACGGCAACGTGACCATCGTCGTTCCGCCCTGGAACGCCGTATTCGGCAAAAAGGTCTACGGCAACGTCGAGGAACTCGAACTCGAGCCCGTCACGACCTCGGCCAAGGCCCTTCGCGAAGCTGTGAAAGAAGCTATTGACAGCTAAAGAAACATTCAAAGGAACTTGATGAGGCGGCTTTGGGCCGCCTCTTTGCTGTTCACCGCTTCGTTTGCTGCCATACCGAATGTGAATAAGCGACAGGAGTAACATCCAAGGCGAAACGTTTAGCACCCCGGCCCGTCACTCGAATTGCCAAGGTGCGAACGCAAACCGCGGAGGATGATCCAAATGTTCAGCAAATATCGGTCGCTCATCAGCGTTCTTGTGATCCTTGTTCTGACCGGCACCGGCGCCTATGCCCAAAAAAGCAAGAAAAACAAGGTCGACAACCGGCGGGCCGTTCTTTGGGAACGCGTAAATGTGCGCGACCAGGACCTTTACGCCGGGCCTGGCGGCGAGGCGATGAAGCCCGACCTAAGCCGCATTCAGTTCATCCGCGATGAGCAGCCGGGACACTCCGTAAAATACCGGATCAAAGACGGCGCAGGCCGCGTTTGGGTCGCAAAGACCGGCGATGAGGCTCAGTCCGAGACGGCGGCGGTCCGGCTGCTGTCGGGCATTGGATATAAGACCGAGGTGAACTATCTTGTGCCGACGTTGACCATCCCCGGCCGCGGAACGTTTAGGAATGTTCGCCTAGAGGCCCGTCCCGACAGCGTCGAGCGGGGCGACGAATGGAAATGGGGCCGCACGCCATTCGAGAATACGCCGCAGATGCGTGGTCTCATCCTGATGATGGCGTTCATCAACAACTGGGACCTCAAGAGCACCAACAACGTGATCCTCGAGACCGCGGGCCGCAAGAACTACGTCATCAGCGACCTAGGCGTGAGTTTTGGCAAGACCGGGAGCAATTCTCTACCGCTGTTCTGGCGGATCGGCCGCAGCCGCAACCGGCCCGACCATTACTCCAAGGCAAGGTTCGTCAAAGGCGTAAAACACGGACGCGTGAGAGTACTCTTCAACGGTAAACACCGCGGCCTGATGTCACGGCTGACGACCGCCGATGCCCGCTGGCTCGCCGATCAGCTGGGGCAGCTCAGCGACAGGCAGATCCGCGATGCCTTTCGTGCGGCGAATTATTCAGATGCGAACGTTCGCACCCTAACGGCGGCAGTCAAATCACGTATTAAACAGCTCGACATGGCCGGCCGTGACGTACGCCTCGCGATCGGCAGACGATGAAACGCAGTCACATCTTGCCGATCGCCGGAGCGGGGCTGGCCGCCGTGCTGTTGATCGTATTCGTTGCTCTCTCAGGCGGTGGAGATGCGGCGGCAGCCCAACAGGTAACGACCACAGCAAGCGAGACGCCCTTCATGGGAGGGATCTTTGACGGCTCGACGGGGAACGCGGGATCCGCGTTCGTAAGTACCGTCGATATCGTTGAGCGGCTGCTGCTCGCCGTCCTTCTCTCCGGGATCCTTGCATTTAGGCCGCGAAAAAACGTTCCTCTCTTCAAAAGGAGCCTTTTCGTCTCGCAGACCCAAATACTGCTCTCCGTCGTCGCGGCGGCGCTAATGCTCATCGTCGGAGACAATGCCGCACGGGCGTTTGCGATATTTGCTGCAGTCTCACTTGTTAGATTCCGGACGAACATTCGCGACCCAAAGGAGATCACGGTCCTTCTTATCAGCCTCGCACTCGGGCTCGCAGCGGGCGTCGGCCGATGGGACCTCGGTATCGCGTTGTGCCTGTTTGCCCTCACGCTGTTATGGGTTTTGGAGTTTCAGGAGCCCGAGCAGGTCTTTCGCTCAATGGAGCTTGCCGTGCGCACTCGAGATCCTGAATCGACCCAGACCATCCTGAAGAAGATCTTCGACCGCCTTAAGATCGACGCCGAGGTTCGGGAGATCACGCCGCCGGACGAGAAAAAGCAGATCGGTTCTATCGTTTACTACCTGAATCTCAAGCTGAAGCTGACCACCGACAGGCTAAGCGACCGCATCCTGGCCGCGGACCCCGACAATATCGAGGGCATCCAGTGGTCCAAGACAAAGAATGCCGCCGATATCTATAGCTGATCAGTTTGACGACGATGCAGATGTCGTCGCGGCCCGCGCCGCCTCGTATTTGGCCGCGTAATCCTCGACAAAATCCTTTTGCTTGCCGTGGCCCCATGAGGAATAGAAATCGTAGTTCTTCATTTCCCTGTAAGCCTGATCAAATCCCCAGCCGTACTTGACGAAGCGATACAGGGCGCCCATGTCGCCCGTGCGATGCCGGCCGCCGGCACAGTGGGCGAAAAAAACGCCCGTCTCCGGGTCATCGACCACCGCTAAAAATGCCGCTATATTCTCTTCCGTCGGATAGCTTTTATCCTTGATCGGGATATTCACATATCGAAGGCCCGCCGCCTCCGCAGCGGCTTTTGCGTAACGTTTGGGCTTTTCCTGAAGGTCCAGAACGGTCTGAATGCCCAGAGCCTTGAGCGAAGCGTAATCGTCCTCTTTCGGCCTTGCACCGCGATAGAACCGCTCGTCCATCTGGCCGAAATTCTTGATCTTAACGCCGAACTCCTTACTTGGCGACGTCTGTGCCGACGCCGGGCCTGCCATCACTACGATCGCCACAAACACCGTGGCGATACCACCCAAAAAACGTGTGATCATTTCCTTTTTCTGTGCCGAGCCCGACGAACCTCAGGGGAGCATCGGTCGGTCTTTCCTTATCAATCTACTCGGTGAAAAAGTTAGCGGGAGACCTGCTGACTTCTAGATACCGAAATTTTGAAGAATATCCAACCGCCGCCGTTGCCAGAAAAAATATATAAAGCCGATTGATTCTTCCCGCATGAACCTCGACAATTCTTGAAGCCGTGGACCCGGAAACTCGACATATTTCACCCGTTTGGTACGTTTTGTTCGCTGTGCTTATCTGGAGCACCGGCGGGCTTTTTATCAAGCTCACATCGCTCGATGCGTACCAGCTCACGTTCTTTCGCTCGCTGCTGGCGGCGCTAACGGTTGTTGCTGTAATGCGGCGAAAGGCTTTGCGAATAAACGGCTTTGGTATCTTCTGCTCTGTCATTTACGCGGCCCTGCTCTTCCTTTTTGTCTGGGCGACAAAGCATACGACGGCGGCTAACGCGATCTTCCTTCAATACACGGCGCCGGTCTACATCCTCCTGCTGGCTCCTTTTGTAATCGCCGAAAGGTTCCAACTGCGCGACCTCGCGACCGTCGCCTTTTGCATTGCCGGAATGTCGCTTTTCTTTGTCGGAGACCTGACGATCGGCGATTATCAGGGCAACGTGGCTGCATTGTGTTCCGGCGTTGCAATGGGCGTTTACGTGATGCTGCTCAAACACCCGCGTTTCGCCGGGGCAAAGAGTGCAAAGTTGCCGGTTACGCCTATCGCGACCGTCGTATATGGCAATCTAATACTTGCGGTGCTCACCGCACCAGCCGGCGTCGCGGCCGCGCCGATGATGGCCCCGCTGGACTGGCTCGCCGTGAGCTTCTTGGGCATCGTACAGATCGGCATCTCATACATCCTCTTTATCAAAGGAGTTACGGGCGGAACACGGCCGCTCGACGCGTCTATCATCGGCTTTATCGAACCGCTCCTAAATCCCGTCTGGGTGTTTCTGTTTATCGGCGAGCGTCCGTCGAATTGGGCAATTTTAGGCGGGATCATTATAATCACAACGGTCGCAGTCCACACTTTAGCCCAATACCGCAACCGGCCCGCCGAGGGCGCGTAAACTATGCCGAATCATACGTTTCGCGAGAAGCTCCAGTACCACTTTGAGAACACGATGTCGGGCGGCCCGATGGCCGTAATTCGCTGGCTGGCGATCGTGTCGTTCGTGTCCGTTTTTGTGCTCGGCGGCATAATTGCCTTGCTCGGCATCGGCCGTTCGAGCGAGCCTGACGCCGAGCCGCTGACATTTGTCGAGGGCGTCTGGGCGAGCCTGATGGCCACGCTCGACCCCGGCACGATGGGCGGCGACGAGAACTGGGATTTCCGCATAGTTCGCTTTGCCGCCACTCTCACCGGCATTTTTCTCATATCGATCCTCATCGGTTCGATCGCATCGGGCATCGATCAAAAGATCGAGGAACTTAAACGCGGCCGCTCTCGCGTGATACACGGCAACCACACGCTGATACTCGGCTGGTCCGAGAAGATATTCACCATCCTCGAGGAGATCGTCGAGGCGAATTCCAACCAGAAACGCCCGGTCATCGTGATCTTGTCCGACAAAGACAAGGTCGAGGCCGAGGACGAGATACGTGCCCGCGTGGCCGACACAAAGAACACAAAGATCGTGGTCCGCAGTGGTTCAACGCTCGAATCCTCCGCCGCCGAGATGGTGAATATCCACGAGGCCAGATCGATAATCGTGCTCTCGCCCGAGGCCGTCGAGAATCCTGACACCTACGTCATAAAAACGGTCCTAGGCATAACGAACGGCCGCAGCCGCAAAAAAGAGCCGTACCATATCGTCGCCGAGATCCGAGACGAGCGTAATCTGGACGCCGCGGAGCTGGTCGGCAACGGGGAGGCCGTTTATGTTCTTTCCGAAGACCTCATCTCACGGGTTATCGCTCAAACATGCCGCCAGTCGGGCCTGAGCGTCGTGTACAGCGACCTACTCGAGTTCGAAGGGGACGAGATCTACTTCTCGGAGATTCCCGAAACGCTCGTCGGCAAGACCTATCGCGAATCGCTTTTCGCCTACGAAACATCGTGCGTCGTCGGCGTCTATACCCCTGCGGGCGAGGTACTCATTAACCCGCCTATGGACCGCAAATATGCCGCCGGCGAGCAGGTGATCGCGATCTCAGAGGACGACGATACGGTGATCGCAAACGGCCGCGGCTTTACGCCTGATGCGGCAAAATTCACGCCCGCCGATGATGCCGGGCCGGCGCAGGAAACGACCCTTATTCTCGGCTGGAACTCGATCGCCCCGCGGATAATCCGTGAACTGGATAATTACGTAAAAGGCGATTCCGGCGTGCTTGTGGTCGCCAACGACCGCCAGGTTGACGCCGAGGTGGCCAAGCTCTCTGCCGAGCTAAAGAACCAAAAGCTCGCGTTCATCGAGGGCGACACGACCGAAAAGAAGACGCTCTACGACATAAACACACGCAGCTTTAATCACATCATCGTGCTCTCGAACCGCGATATCGACATTCAGGAATCCGACGCCAAGACCCTGATCACGCTGCTGCACCTTCGCAGCATCGCCGATTCCGAAGGCGTCGATTACTCGATCGTCACCGAGATGCTCGATATGCGTAACCGCGAGCTGGGCCGCGTGGCAAAGGCCGATGATTTCGT
>CAZWSK010000141.1:0-6397 GCA_964636445.1 uncultured Chloracidobacterium sp. | reverse complement strand
GGAATGTGCTGTTTGACGATCGAGAAGGTGTCTTCCTCGACGATGCGATAGGGCACATTGCGGCCCTCGAGGTATTCGGGCAGCACGTGCTCGGGAAACTCGGGCTGTTTTTGATCGAGGTTAACTGCAAGTATTTCAAAGTTTACGGGTGCACGCCGCTGCACGTCGAGCAGCAGGTCGAGCAGCGTGTAGCTGTCTTTCCCGCCCGACAGGCACACCATCACGCGGTCGCCCTCGGCGATCATCGAGAAATCCTCGATCGCGCGGCCCATCTTTTTGAGCAGTTTCGTCTTTGTCTTGGTCTCAGCCCTCATCAGTTAACCTTTGATGCCCGCCCTTGGGCGGAAAGCTATAGATTTTCACACTTTGGCGGGGCATTTACAACTTCAAAATTGACTAGACACGGCGCCGAAAAGTGACCTATTATCTATCTGTTAGAAGAGACAAGGCACGCATGGCCCGCTCGCGTCCGCACTGGATACGAGGCTTTTCGGCGAAATCCAACCAGTTGAGGTAACGACTATGATCAGAATGGGACGCGGAAACAAGGACGAAGGCGGCTCGACGCCTTCGTCAACGCCCAGCCCGTACAATTACGCCAGCGAAGCCGCCCCGGTCGCCGGCCGCGCTATTTCCGAGAGCGATTCGATGGCCCGCGACATTAAAGAAGGCCGCTTGTCCGGCTTTGTCGGCCACGGCACGACACTGACCGGTGAGACGGAATTCCACGCGATGCTCCGGGTCGACGGCCACCTTATCGGGACCGTGACGTCCGAGAGCGGCACTCTCATCATCGGCACGAACGGCCAAGTTGATGCGAACATAACTGTTGCAGCCGCGATGGTTAACGGCGCAGTGAACGGCGACATCGTTGCGAGTGAAAAGCTCCAGCTCGGACGCACGGCCCGCGTGATGGGTAACATCCAGAGTCCTCGCTTGATCGTCGAGGAGGGCGCCATTCTCGAGGGGAGCTGTTCGATGCTGAAGGCCCGTGAAACTCAAGAGGAAGAGGCCGTCGCAGCCGCGGCTCCATACGAAGAGCCGCAGTCGACGCAGATCTCGTTGGTCGACCCCGAAGAGGATGACGATACGGCCTACCTTACCGACGACGATGATGACGACTTCGAAGATGAATCTGCAGAAGCCGCTAAGGTCTAGTGCGAATCATCAGTTCAAACTTTGAAACGGCGGGGCGATCCCGCCTTTTTTATTTCTCAAATAGGAGGAGAGACAGTCTATGTGGAGTGAATTCAAAGCATTTATCGCGCGCGGTAATGTGCTCGATCTGGCAATCGGCGTCATTATCGGTGCCGCGTTTGGAAAGATCGTAACGACGTTTACCGAGGGCATCGTAATGCCGTTGGTCGGGATGGTCACTGGCGGCCTCGATTTTAAGAGCAAGTTCATCAACCTCAGCAGTGCGGCACTGCCGATGAAGGACGGCCAGGTCGATCTCGAAGCCGTCGCAAAGGCCGGACTGCCTGTGCTGAGATACGGGCAACTTATCAGTGACATCATCACTTTCCTGATCGTCGGCTTTACGATGTTCATCATCGCGAAGATCGCAATGGACTACTTCGCGAAATTGGCCGCACAAACGCCGCCGCCGCCGCAGGAACAGCTTCTCGGCGAGATACGCGATATCCTCAAAGCGAAGGCTTGAGTTAAGTTGTCAAAGATCATTGCATAGGTGCCGCCATCGGCGGCACCGCCGGTATCGTTTCGTTAAACCGAAAGACAGCATCCGGCGTGATGCACAGGTCGAGCGGGACATCGGTCTCGGTGATCCCGTCGATCTCGTCCACCGGTGGAAAAAGGCTCACGCCCGCTTTGACGCAGTCCGGGCGGCACTGTGCGAGAAAGCGGTCGTACATTCCCTTGCCGTAACCGACGCGATGTCCGTGCTTGTCAAAGCAAAGCAGCGGCACGATCACTACGTCGAGATCGCCCGGCCCGATAAGCTTATCGCCCGCCGGCTCGCGAATGCCGAAGCGGTTCTCGTCCCAATCGGAAGATGCATCGAACGCGACACTTTCGATGTCGCCGGTCTTGAGGTCGGTTCGCGGTGCGGCCATTGCGATGTCGGGCCGGTCACGCCATAGGCGGTAGTAGATCATCGACGTATCGATCTCGTTGAACCGCCCGATACGAATAAAGCTGTGAACGACACCGCCCGGGGGCGGATCGATGCTCTTGACGAATCGCTCCGCTATCGAAGCGCTCGACGCCGCGACCTGGGCGGGCGAGAGCGAAGAGCGTTTCTCGAGATAGATCTTTCTCAGCTCGGCCTTGGTCATTCGTTCCTCATGATCCAACCGCCGCCGACTACCTCTTCGGCCGTGTCGATATCGTAAAAGATCGTCGCCTGGCCGGGCGTGATCGCACGCTGCGGCTCATCAAATACGATGCGCGCGTTCGCGTAAGGCAGAGCGTGGATCGTCGCCGGTGCGGGGTCGTGTCGGTAGCGAATTTTGACTGACGCACGGACCGGTTGCGTTGGTGTGTCAAAGGCGACCCAGTTAACACCGCGGGCCGTAAATTCAACCGCGTCGAGCTCGTTCTCTTCGCCGACGATTATCTGATTCTTGATCCGCTCGATATGGGTGACGTATAGAGGCTTTTCGTGAGCGATGCCAAGGCCGCGACGCTGGCCGATCGTGTAGCGGTGAATGCCCGTGTGCGAGCCGACCACTTCGCCGGCGGTCGTCACGATGTCCCCGCCCTCGGGCATCTCGACCTCGCGGCCCTCGTGTGCGAGGTAGCGGTCGATAAACTCGCTGTACTTGCCGTCAGGCACAAAGCAGATCTCCTGCGATTCCTGCTTTTCGGCCGTATAAAGCTTGGCACCGCGGGCGATGTCGCGCACCTCTTCTTTCTGCATCTCTCCGAGCGGGAAGTACGCGCGAGAGAGCTGTTCCTGGTTGAGTTCCCAGAGGAAGTAGCTCTGGTCCTTCCAATGGTTTGTCGAGCGCAACAAACGGTAACGATCGGCGGCCTCGTCGTAGATCACGCGGGCGTAATGGCCGGTCGCGACCTTGTCGCAGCCGAGCGAGACGGCCATTTTGTCGAGCGAGGCGAATTTCAGCCGCGAATTGCACGCGACGCACGGGATCGGCGTCTCACCTGACAGGTAACTCTGGACGAACGGTTCGACCACGTCGCGCTCAAAGTCCTTTTCGAGATTGAGCACGTAGAACGGAAAGCCCAACGACTCAGCCACGCGGCGGGCGTCGTAGACGTCGTCGAGCGAGCAGCAGCGTGAGGGCAGCGGGTCGCCGTTCTCATCGACAGACACGCCGCGGCGCTGGTTCCAGAGCTGCATCGTAAAGCCGACCAGCTCATGCCCCTGCTCCTTTAAAAGTGCCGCCGCCGCCGAACTATCGACACCGCCGCTCATCGCCACCGCTATCTTCATACCCAACAACTATTCTGACAGCCCAAGCCCAACATCCGCAATCGGCCGTTCAGCTCTCCTCGAACAGATATTGGCTTAGCCCGATCCCCGACTCTGGTCCTGGAGGCTTGCTCTTGTCGAATGCGACAAAGTTTGGAACTTTCTTAACATTAAAAACTACCCCACGTGGCCGGGGAACTTGACACCACAATATATAGTGATAAAATCCTACTCACTTTTTACACAAAGTGGGATCTTCATTCCTTCGCTATCGGTTTTCTGAGGATTCCGTTGCGATACTGCTCTGCAATATTAACTGATCGAGGAGAATCAAAAAATGAAGAAGCTAGTCGGGGGTTCGGCGCTTGTCGCTATCGGGGCAATCATTATTAGCATGATCTCAAACGGGGTGTCGGCGAGCCGCACTGTATTCAAGGCAGGCTCCGCGGACGAGTTGGAATTGGCCAGAACGCTGAGCCTCGATGTACTCCGTGCGGCCGCAGTCGCTGATGTCGGTGATTTCCGTGTGAAGCGTGTCGAAATAGACGGGCTTCGGATGGCTCACACTCACGTGCAGCAGCTTTACAACGGAGTACCGGTCTGGGAGGGCGAAGCGATCGTGCATTTGCACCCAGACGGAACGCTTGTCCGCGTCACAGATGCTCTCAAGACCTCGATTGCCATAAATACAACGCCAAACTTTGACGACAAGCAGGCCGTTAGTCTAGCCGAGGGTTACTACCTCGGCAGTGCCGAACAGACCGATCCGGCGATCGTGGACAAGTATATTTTCCGACGTGATACGCGGGACCATCTCGCTTACCGCGTAGAAACACCGCGGCTGGACGGCTCCGACCATACGTCCGCCCCAGTGGTTTTCATCGACGCGCATACCGGTGAGAAGCTGTTCGAGTACGACAATCTACAGACAGGCACAGGAAGTTCGCTATACAGCGGTACCGTTTCGATTCAGACGAGTTCGGTCGGATCCACATATTATATGGAGGACCTGACGCGACGGATGGGTACCTTCAACATGAACAATACGGGCAGCACATCGACCGGAACCGGGGGTACGCAGTCGAGGTTTACCGATGCCGACGACAACTGGACGGCGACAAACGCACGCGCTGGTGTCGACGCTCATTGGGGAGCTCGGTGGACATACGATTACTATTCGCAGGTTCATGGTAGAAACGGCATTAATGGAAGTCAGGGTCCAGGCAGCACCACGGCTGCGGCTAACAGCGGCATCAGCCTCGTGTCGTCCCGCGTGCATTTTGGCAGCAATTACAACAATGCCTTTTGGTATCAAAACCGCATGAGCTATGGCGACGGCAACGGAACGACGTTTTCGCCGCTTACGACAGTCGACATCGCCGGCCATGAGATGACGCATGGCGTAACGCAATACACGGCGAACCTGACTTACGCCAATGAGTCCGGAGCTCTGAACGAGTCGATGTCGGACGTATTCGGTGCATTGGTCGAATCATATTCACGCGGAAATGTTGTTGACAGCAATACTTGGAAGATCGGTGAACAGAGCTATACTCCTGCGACGGCCGGCGACGCATTGCGGTATATGAACAATCCGCACTTGGCGGGTAATGGCGGATTTACTTCCGATGATGATCCGGACCATTACGCGGAAAGATATACAGGGTCGAGCGACAATGGTGGCGTTCATATTAATTCGGGCATCGCCAATCACGCATTTTATCTAGCGGCCATGGGGGGCACGCATCATCGGAGTGGTATCACGGTGACGGGTGTGGGAACAGCAGACGCCGGCCGCATTTGGTATCGGGCGTTGACCGTGTACATGACGTCAAGCACAAACTTTGCGGGTGCTCGCACGGCGATGCTCAATGCGGCAACGGACCTGTTTGGCTCTTCGAGTTCGCAGTACAATACGGTAGCGGCCGCATGGTGTGCTGTGGGCGTAGGCACCTGTCCAGCGGGGACGCCGACGCCAAGTCCGACGCCGACCTCGACGCCGACACCAACGCCGAGTCCATCGCCCACGCCTGGCTGCACTGCGGAGTTATTAACGAATGGCGGATTCGAGGGTAGCGCCAGTCCGTGGGTAGGTTCGGGTTCCGGATATTTTTATACGGCGAACAACAACTATCCTCACGGCGGCACGGGTTACATCTATTTCGGGGTTTATAACAGCGTCAGCGGACAAGCCTATCAAACGGTGACTATCCCGTCGACAGCCTGCGGTAATTTGACCTTTTGGCTGAATGTCCAGTCAAGTGAGACCACGACTTCGGTCCAATATGATCGGCTGTTTGTAGAGGTGCGAAATACATCAGGGACGCTTCTGGGTACGCTGGCCACCTACAGCAACCTCAACAAAACTAAAGCCGGTAATTACACGCTCCGATCGTTAAATATGTCCGCATATCGCGGGAAGACGGTTCGGCTGCAGTTCCGTTCGACGACGGACAGTTCGATAACGACCACTTTCCGGGTTGATGACGTATCGCTGAAATAGCTCAATGGTTCTCCTCTGTGCGAACATTATGGGGACATGCCTGCGTGGGGCGGTCCCCGTTTTTTATGTTGATGAAGCTGCTGGGCGTGATCTGGAAGCGTATGCCGCGGGGGATGCGCGGGCGGGTCGCGCGGAGCGTGCAGGTCAAGTTTACGGTGTCGGCGGCGGCGGTGGTGACGAATGAAGAGGGACAGGTGCTGCTGCTGAACCACATACTGCGGCCCGACTCGGGCTGGGGCATTCCCGGCGGCTTTATCGACCGCGGCGAGCAGCCCGAGGAAACGCTCCGCCGCGAGATAAGAGAGGAAACGGGCCTCGAGCTGGAAGACGTGAGGATGTACCGCGTCCGTACGCTAGGCCGGCACATCGAGGTCATTTTCACCGCCCGCGGCGTCGGCGAACCAAAAGTAATGAGCCGCGAGATAACCGAATTAGCGTGGTTCGACGTAGATAAAATGCCCGCAGAGATGAGCGTCGATCAGCAGTTTTTGGTGAAGAAT
>CAZWSK010000140.1:0-6479 GCA_964636445.1 uncultured Chloracidobacterium sp. | reverse complement strand
GAAGCCTTCAAGCGAGCTGCCGGCGTCCCATTTAAACTTATAGCCCTCGCCGGCCTTTGAGACGGTTAGCTTGCCGGCGTAGTCTTTGCCTTCCGGGTTTGTTCCTTTTATCGAATAGGCACCCTCGAGTCCATCGCCGCTGACACGACGCGCGGTCTCGACCTCGGCGTCGTTGACGCCCCAGTAGCCGATCTTGCCCTGCAGTGAGCCGTCCTCGGTGATCTTGTACAGCACAACGCCGCAACCTTTGCCATTGGTGCCGTCCACGTATGAGACCGCGGCGTGGTTGCCATTTACGACGCCAACGCCGTCATAATCGCGGCCTGCGGACGTCCATGAGAATTGGAACACCTCGCCCTGCTTTGTGATGGTGAGGTCTGCCTTATATTCACCCTGACCGTCCGGATTCGTGCCCGTGGCGGCATAGGTCCCGGCAATGTCCTTCTCGACCGGCTTGGGGATGTCTTCGACCATCTCCGTCGTCGGCGCAGTTGCGTTAGTTGGGGCAGAGTTGCCGCCGCACGCTGCGGTCAGGACAAAGGCGGCAGTAAGAGTCACGGTCAGTGATATTACGAGCTTATAGCTATACATAAAATTCTCTTGAATCAGTCGATAGATCCACTTGATTATAAATGGTCTCAACCAATTCTCAATTATGGCGTGCTGCAGGCGAATGTGTAGTTGTGCATACAGATTCAACCGCTTCCATCGCGATACAGTCGACCTCACTAAAGGAGGAACGCAAATGAACGCGATCGACATCTTAAAGGAAGACCACCGTGTAGTAGAGGAATTGTTCCAGAAGGCTGAGGAAGCCGGGCCCAAGGAGCAGGCCACGATCTTTAAGGACATCAGGAACGAACTCGAGACGCACGCCCACGTCGAGGAGAAGATATTCTATCCCGCACTTAAGCGAGCCGGTGACAAGGAGTCGAAAGACATCGTTCTCGAGGGCATCGAGGAGCATCACCACATGAAAATGTCGCTCGCGGAGATCGCAAAGACTCGCCCGAGCAACGAACGGTTCTCGCCAAAGCTGAAAGTCATGATCGAGATGGTTCGTCATCACGTCAAGGAAGAAGAGGGCATGGGAGGCATGTTCTCAAAGGCAAAGGAGTATTTTGATGCCGAACAACTCGAGCGGCTCGGGAAACGAATCGAGAACGAGAAGGCAAAATACATGAAGGCGAATCGCATCAAGCCTGTTGACCGGGCGATAGCCCGCGGCCCCGTCGATAAGATGATGGAACAGGCGATCGACCTGATCGATAGGGTGATGCCGGGCAATGGCGGAAACGGCGGCGCCAAATCGAAGTCGAAGTCCGGGGCAAAACGGAAAACCAGCACCACGAAAGCACGCGCGGCGCGGGCCTGATCTAGGCAGAGCGTAGGGTTAGCACGACGATCTCGGGCGGCACGAGGAACCTGACAGGCAAAATGCTGGTTCCGATGCCGCTCGTAACGTACATATCGACGTTGTTTTCACGAATGTGGCCGCGAAGGTATTTCTGACCGTAGTTCGAGGGAACGATCGGTGCTCCGATCAAAGGAAAGTTCACCTGTCCGCCGTGCGTATGGGCTGCGAGGACCAGCCGTAGCTCCGGTGATATCGACAGAGCACCTGAGATCACTCCAAGCATATCCGGGCTGTGCTGCAGCACGATCAGGTCGCCGGTGCCAGAGGCATCGACGACCCGTTTTGCGTTTGCCGATGTCGTCTCCCACGGATCGGGCAGGCTCAGGTGGTCCTTCATCCCGAAGATCCGCAGACGTTTGCCGTTTCGCTCGATCGCAGCCACCTCGTGATCAAGTACGCGGTATCCGACACCGGCGAACGCATTTGAGAGTTCATTTAGGTGGTGCCATCCGTCGTGGTTGCCCATGACCACGAAAACGCCATAGGCGGACCGTAGTCCTTTCAGATTATCCGCGATCTTGGCTGGCTCCATGCGGAGCATACGCTTCCCGTCGGGCCCTCGTGCAGTCCGCTCAGAGATATAGTCGCCCAGCATCACTACGATGTCCGGCGACTGCTGATTAGCCGCGTCGACGATGCGTCTCAGCTTTGCTTCGTCAATGCTGTTTGACCCGGCGTGCACATCGCCGATCATCACGACACGCAGGCCGTCGAATGCGGGATCTAGCTTGTCGATAGATATGGAATCCTCGACAATGACGAGACGGTCTGGCTCAATGAAATAGCCATAGCCGACACACACGGCGGCTATCGCCGCGACGGTTAGCATTACCCAGAGCGGATATCTTGCTCGCAGCACCATCAGCCGAAGTACTCGCTCCATCGCCTGTCGACCGTTTTGACGATATCGTCGCGCGGCTCGACCTCTCTTGGGTACCAAGGCTTCATGCGGGCGTCGATAACGACCGGCGCCGTGTAGCCGATGTGATTGTTTTTGAGCTGAGTATTCGCCGAGTGGATGTCGCTCGCAGGGTCAAATCTAGTCCATGTCGCCCACAGGAATCTGTCGGTGTCGCGAGCGAAATCGATGCTGTCGTGAACAACGATCAGTTGCCAGTCGGCGAAGGACGGATGCCGGGCGATGCGTTCCGCGAGATCGGCGTCTTTATCGTAAGGGTCCGCCGCGACGACGAGGCAGCCGCGACAGAATCGCTCGGCCGCAAACACGCCCGGCGGCAGGTTGCCCGAGAATTCGGTGGCTAGTTCCCTCTTTGCGTCGCCCACGCCCATCAGGATCGCCTTTGATCCAAAATTCACCTTCCCGCTCGCGTAATCTAGCGTGTCAAAGGCCGTTTGGCTGAAAATGTGCAGGTCGCGTTGCCACTCCACGCGGGCGAGGATGTGTTCGAGGAGTGACTTAAAATCTCGAAGGTCCTGTGGCGTATCGGTGAGGAGCAGGAACTTCGTCAGCGTCAATTGCCCTTCACCAAGGATCCGGAAGCCCGCAGACAACGCCTCGCGGCCATACCTTTCGCGAACGACCGCCGCGGCGAGCGAGTGAAATCCTGTTTGTCCGTAACTCCAAAGATCGCGCACCGCCGGCATCACGACCGGGAAAAGCGGTGATAGCAGTTCCTGCAGGTAATCGCCGATGAAAAAGTCCTCCTGACGCGGCTTTCCCACGACCGTGGCGGGCATTATCGCGTCTTTGCGATGAAAGACGGCGTCGGCGTGAAAGACAGGATAGTCGTGCGTCAACGAATAATAGCCGTAGTGATCGCCAAACGGCCCTTCAGGCCGTCTCACATGCGGCGGCACGTGTCCGCACAGTGCAAATTCGCACTCCGCCAAGAGTCGATGGGCTTTTGCCCCAAGCGGATTCTTGGCCGTGGCTATTTTGCCTCCTGCGAGCAGCGACGCGAGCATCAGTTCCGGAACACCTTCCGGCAAAGGAGCGATCGCTGAGATCATCAACGCCGGCGGGCCGCCAAGAAATACCGTCACTGGCAACGCTTCATTCCGTTGCTCAGCCTCGAAATAATGAAATCCACCGCCCTTTCCGATCTGCCAGTGCATACCGGTGGTCGTCTTGTCATACCGCTGCATGCGGTAAATGCCGAGATTGTGCTTCCCGTCGATCGGACTCTCGGTATAAACGAGTGGTAGGGTGACAAAATGCCCGCCGTCTTCGTGCCAGAGCTGGATTAACGGGAGCTTTTCGAGATCGACGGTTGATTGCCGCGATTCGAGGGCCGGAGCGTTTTTAATAGTACGAGTACCGAGCTTCGCGGCGGTAAAACCGAGATCACGAAAGCTCCATAATTTCCCGAGCCTGGGTGGAAGCAGTTCTTCCACGGCGTGAACGGCCCGTTTGACGAATTCGAGCGGCTTTGGCCCGAAAGCAAGTTCAATACGTCGGCTTGTGCCGAACAAGTTCGTGACCAGCGGAAAATCTGAGCCTTTTACGTTTCGAAACAGGAGGGCTTTTCCGCCCTCTTCAATAACGCGACGGTGGATCTCGGCGATCTCGAGATACGGGTCGACCTCGGCCGTGATCTCGATTATCTCGTTCTCACGGCGAAGAAGGTCAATGAAAGACCGTAAATTCCGGTGCATTTAAGCGTAATCGTAGAATCCTTTGCCGCTCTTTCGTCCAAGCCAGCCTGCGTCGACGTATTTCTTAAGGAGCGGACACGGCCTGTATTTCGGGTCCCCGAGGCCTTCATGGAGGACGTTGAGTATCGCCAGGCAAACGTCAAGCCCGATGAAATCCGCGAGCGTCAGCGGCCCCATCGGGTGATTCATACCGAGTTTCATGATCTCGTCGATCGACTCCTTGGTCGCAACGCCCTCGTGCAGTGCAAAGACGGCCTCGTTGATCATCGGCATGAGCACGCGATTCGATACAAAACCGGGATAGTCGTTGCACTCGACCGGAACCTTTCCCAGCTGTTCAGAAAGTGCTTTAACTGTGGCGTAAGTCTCATCACTAGTTGCGATTCCGCGGATAACCTCAACCAGCTTCATAAGCGGTACAGGGTTGAAAAAGTGCATTCCGATGACCTTCTCAGGCCGCTTCGTGACCGCTGCGATCTTCGTTATCGAGATGGATGAGGTATTCGAGGATAGGATCGTGTCGCCACCGCAGATAGTGTCTAATTTCTCAAAGATCTGCTTTTTGACATCGAAGTTCTCCGTCGCAGCCTCGACGACCAGCGAACACGCGGATAGATCGTTCAGATCCGTAGTCGTCTTGATCCGGCCGAGTACCTCACCCTTCTGCTCCTCGGTCATCGTCTCTTTTTTGACGAAGCGGTCGAGGCTCTTGCTGATATTTGCAAGGCCCTTTTCGACGAAATCAGCCGAAATGTCGCACATGACAACATCAAATTCGGCACCGGCGGCCGTTTGAGCGATGCCGTTGCCCATGGTACCGGCACCAATGACACCTATAGTCTGACTCATATTCTTATTAAATATCCCTTTGATAAAAGTAGTAGAAAAGCTGTTATCAGCATAATTCATCGCCCCAGGACAAACAAAACGGGCGGCAGGACTCGCGTCCGGCCGCCCGCGGAAAGAATTAGTCGCGTGTCACTGCCAACTGTTTGGCGGCGGCGGCACCTGATAAGTCTGCGGCTGTCCGCCGAGGTAGAACCGCTTGCCTTCCTCACCAAACAGGAACCACAGGCCGTAAACGCCCGCCGCAGTCCCGATGGGAAAGGAAAGGAGTGAGACAATACTGCCGACGATGCCCCAAGTTCTGGCGTTCGGCCGCTCCTTGACCAGCTTCCAGCCGCCGATGATCTGCGGCAGCAGAAAAAGCAGCGATATAAAAAAGAGCAGGAACACCATCCCGACGAAAACGGCCCCGACGATCATTTCCTCGTCTTTCTTGCCCGTTGCGAGCATCGCCGAGCCGATCACGCCATAGACTAGCCCGAGAATGATCATCACAACGGCCTGCAGGCCGCCGTGAGCCATCAGGAAAATGCCTACGAGTTTGTTGTGTTCTTTCGCGGTCATTTCATCACCTCAGTCATAAAGTAGAACGAGGGAAATTTCGCCAAGTTGCAAAAATCGGCCTAGTCACGCTCGACGGCCATCGCCACCGAATTACCGCCGCCGAGACACAATGCAGCGACACCGCGTTTCGCACCGCGCCGTTTCATCTCATAGAGCAATGTTGTAAGCACACGTCCGCCGGAATTACCGATAGCGTGACCGAGGGCGACAGCACCGCCGTTGACGTTGACCTTTTCCATGTCGAGGCCGAGTTCCTTCATAACGCCCAGAGCCTGCACGGAGAATGCTTCGTTCAGTTCGAACAGATCGACGTCCGACATTGACCATCCGGCCTTTTCGAGAACATTCTGAACGCCTTTTACAGGCGCCATCATGATAAGTTTCGGCTCGATGCCCGAGGCTGCCCACGCCACGACTCGGCCAAGCGGCTCGATACCGGAGGCCGCGGCGTTCTCAGCCGATGTTACGACCAGTGCGGACGCACCGTCGTTCACGCCCGGAGCATTGCCCGCCGTAACGGTTCCGCCGTCCTTCTTGAAGGCAGGACGCAGTTTGCCCAGGCTTTCGACGGTCGTGTCAGCACGCACCGGCTCGTCATAATCGAGCACGATCGGATCACCCTTTTTCTGTGGGATCTCGATCGGCACGATCTCGTCGGCAAAACGGCCCGCTGCCTGCGCCTCGGCGGCCTTGCGATGCGAGTTGAACGCAAAATTGTCCTGTTCGTCGCGGCCGATCTGATACTTCTCGGCCACCACCTCGCCGGTGTTGCCCATGTGCCAGTTCTCGAACGGGCACCACAGGCCGTCGTGGACCATCAGGTCGGTGACCGTCTGATTACCCATACGATAGCCGTCGCGTGCCCCGGGCATGGCGTATGGAATATTCGACATCGATTCCATGCCGCCGGCGACGACGTATTCGGCGTCACCGAGCGCGACCGCCTGCGATGCAAGAGCGACTGCACGCAGGCCAGATCCGCACACCATATTGATCGTCAGCGCCGAAACCTCTGGCGGCAATCCCGCCTTTAACG
>CAZWSK010000139.1:0-6491 GCA_964636445.1 uncultured Chloracidobacterium sp. | reverse complement strand
CTTGAGCAGGTCAAAGACGGTCGCGTCGACCTCACCGGGGTCGTCGTCGGTATCGATCGGACCGCGTGTGAATGTGGCCTGTTCGATCTCACCGCGTTCGTGAAGCATGCCGGCGGCGGATTTGAATTTCTCGTATTCGAGCAGCCGGTCTACAAGCTCCTGCCGCGGATCTTCGAATTCCTCCTCATCCTCGGCCTTCGGGTCGCGGGGCAGGAGCATCTTTGACTTGATCTCGATCAGCGTGGCCGCCATCACGAGAAAATCTGCCGCGACAGCGATATCCAGCTTTTTCATCATCTGGATATACTCGAGATATTTTTGGGTGATCCGAGCAATCGGGATGTCGAAGATATTCGCCTGCTCCTGACGGATCACGTACAGCAACAGGTCAAGCGGGCCGGCGAAGTCGCCGATCTTGATCTTCAACTCATCAGAATCGCGCAGGATCTCGGCGGTCTCTTTGTGAAAGTCGAAAGTGAATTGTTCGGCAGGCTCTTGCACTAGATATTAATTATTAATTCGATAATTACTAATTAGTAATTAGTCCTGATCGTCCACCCGATATTTCCGGAGATCTTCAAGATTCACGACCTGTAGAGCCGATTCGTGCGTCGCCTCAAGCACGACCTGCGGAGCCATTCCGTCCTCGAATGCCTGCTGCCAGCGTGTGACGCAAAGGCACCACTTGTCGCCCTCTTTGACACCGGGAAAACCGTATTGAGGCATCGGTGTCGAAAGATCGTTGCCGACCGAGCGCGAGTACGCCAGGAACTCATCCGTCGCGAGAATACAGACCGTGTGCCGGCCCAGATCGTCGGCACCGGTGCGGCAATAGCCGTCACGGTAAAAGCCCGTCATGGGGTCGGTGCAGCATGACTGGAGCTCGCCGCCGAGGACGTTGCGGGGTTTAGGATAATGGCCGTTTCCGTTGGTTATGCTCACTTTGTTTTCTTTTGCGGCGACGTCGTGTCGGCCGATATTTTCTCGACCGTGTTGCCTTGCTTGTTCTGGGTCACGCTCGGGTATTTGCCGTTGACGTAGCGTGAATGGCGGAGAACATTCTCGGTGCCATTGAAGACAACCGATACCATGCCCTCAGCCGTTATCTGATTGCCGTCGCCATTGACCATTATCTGCCGGCAGGCTCCGGTGATGGTCACGGTGTTGCCGTCGCCGTTCACCATCAGCTGGTTGAATTCCTTGCACTTGCCCGACAGAGGCTCGGCTCGGCCGTTCAGCTGAATAAACTCGCCGTCCATTTTATTGTCACCGACGATCACGTCGGCGGCGTCGATCGGCGTGGGCGGCGGGGATGGCGAGCGTGTTGGCTCGGGCGAGGAGACATACTTTTCCATGCTGTTTATCGCTATCCCGCTGCGCGTTTCGCACGAGGCGGAGATAATGACGAGGAGAAGTGAAAGTACTACGGTCTTCATTTTTTCAGCAGGTCTAACGCTTTCTCAACGGGTCTTGCCAGCACAGCCTTGTCGCCGACCTCCACGATCGGCCGCTGGATGAGATTTGGATCCGCGACCATGGCTTTGATCACGTCCGAATCCGGCGTTTGATCGCCTAGGCCCGCGGCGGCCGCACCGCGAGCCAGTTTAATCGGCCTGAGGCCTGTTTTTGCTATCAGTTTACGGAGGTTCTGCTCAGTAAACGGTTCGTTAAAGTAATTTACCTTATCCCACTCAATGCCGTTCTCACGGAACAGCGTTGCCAAATTGCGGCAGGTGGTTCAGGTAGGCTTTTCGTAAACGGTTATCTTCATACTTTACCGTGGTCCTGCCTCTAAGTTCTCATTCAAATACCTTGTCAGCAGGCTGTAGAGATGAATGGTCGTGCCCTCGCCCTCGGAAATGCTGTGAGTGCGGTTCGGGTAGGCCATCATTGTAAATACTTTGTTGTTGGCGATCAGCTTGTTGATCAGCATCTCGGTCTGCTGATAGTGCACGTTGTCGTCACCGGTGCCGTGGACGATGAGAAGGTTGCCTTTTAGGTTCGCGGCGTGAGTGGTCGGCGACGTGTTGTCATAGTCCTTGCCGTTCTCTGAGGGCAGGCCCATGTAGCGTTCGGTGTAGATAGTGTCGTAAAAACGATTGTCCGGCGAAGGGGCGACGGCCATGCCGGTCTTGTAGATGTCGGGGTAGCGGAACATCGCGTTCAGGGTCGCAACGCCGCCGCCGCTCCAGCCCCAGATGCCGACACGCGAGGCGTCCATGAATGAATGCTTGGCAAGCAGGGCCCTGGCACCGTTAGCCTGGTCCTGGGAGCTCAGCACGCCGATCTTGCGATAGATGCTCTTGCGGAATTCACGGCCACGCGGGCTCGGAGTGCCGCGATTGTCGAGGCTCGCGACGATGTAGCCCTGCTGGGTCAGCATCAGATACCAAAGGTATTGAGCACCGGACCACTGGTCGTTCACGGTCGTGCCCGCGGGCTCGCTGTAGGCGTAAAAGAGGACCGGATATTTTTTCGCCGGATCGAAATTGGGCGGCTTCATCATCCATCCGTCGAGCTCTACATCGCCGGCATCGATGCGGAAAAACTCGTGCGGGCCGCGAGCGAGCGATTCTACTTTGTTGCGCAGCCGCTCGTTTTTGACCAGGTTGCGCGAGATGGTCTTGTCGGAAAGCCTCAGCAGGTCAATGCGGCCGGGTTTGCCGAACGAGGACGAGCTTTGGATCGCCCATTTGCTTGTCGGCGAGATGTTGTAATTGTTCCAGCCTGTGAAATCCGCAGGCGTGACACGCTCGTCACCTCCGCTCGCGTCCAATCGCGAACGATAGAGATACCGTTGGGTCGCATTCTCCGGCGACGCCATGTAGTAGATCCAGCCGCCCGGTTCATCGACCGACTGGATGGTGATAGCATCAAACGCTCCTTTTGTGAGCGGCTTCATGTCGGTGCCGTCGGCGGCGACCGTGTAGGGGCGGCGCCAGCCGTCGCGTTCTGAGACCCAGAGGAAGCGCTTGCCGCCGTTGAGCCAACGCATGTCGGGCAGCGTCACGTCGACCCACGTGTCGTCCTTTTCGGTGAGGATCGAGCGCGTTTTGCCCGTCTTTGCGTCGGCGACGAGGACCTGCAAGGTATTCTGCAGACGGTTCATGTGCTGCAGATAGATCTCGTTAGGGCTGGACCAATCAACCGATACGATGTACGTGTTGCGAGGGTCGCCGGGCGTCTCCAGCCAGCGGATCGATCCGCCATTTGCGGGTACGACACCGACGCGTACGGCGGCGTTTTGGGTGCCTGCTTTTGGATAGGGAATTCGTGTGAGCTTTGGATAAAGGCCCTGAGTGTTGTCGAGCAGGAGAAAGTCCTCAATGCCGGACGCGTCGAACTGCCAGAACGCGATCGACTTTGAGTCCGGGCTCCAACGCCAGCAATCGCGGAGGTCGAATTCCTCTTCGTTGACCCAATCCGAAGTGCCGTTGATCAGCGTGTGCGAGCCGTCCTTGGTCAGGCGGGTGATCTTGCCGTTCGTGAGGTCCTCGACATAAAGGTCGTTCTCCCGTACGTAGCCGACCTTTGTGCCGTCGGGCGAGAACTTTGCGAACATCAGCGTCGCGGGTTTCGCGTCGCCGCCGAGTTTGGTGAGCTTGCCGGACACAAGGTCGAGAACCCAGTAATCGCCGCGTGTGTTGTAACGCCACACTTTCTGGGAATTGGTATAGATGAGCAGTTTCTTCTCATCCGCCGACCAATCGTATCCGTGCATCATGAGCGCTTTTGTCTCGCCCGTGGGGACGAGCTTCTCGGCCGGTAGGAGAACGTCACGTTTGTTCGTCTCGATCTGATAACGGACCAGGTCCATCGAGCCCTGCAGCGTCGGCGACGGTTCAAACTTTCCGAAGCTTTCTCCGTCCTTAAGCCACCGAAATCCGCCGATACTCTCGGGCTTGAATTCAGCGCTGCCGAAGATCCGTTCGATCGTAAGTTTCGGATCGGTCGCCGTCTGTGTGCCTTGGGCGAGCACGCCAAACTGTACTGACGAAAGCAAAGCGAGGGTAAAAAGTGCGGCTTTTAAGCGATACATGTTATAGGACTTCATAATGATATTTATACGTCTGGCGACGAAAAAAGGTCTTACGACAATCCGACCTTGGAATAGACGTCCTTCAAAGTTTCGGATGCGACCGATCGGGCCTTCTCGGCGCTTGTGTCGAGGATAGACCGGAGCGTATCGTCATCGATCTCTGCAAATCGCTCATGGAACGGCCGCATGAATTCGATCGTCGCTTCGGCCAGTTCGGTCTTGAAGGCTCCGTAGCCTTTTCCGGCAAAATGTTCGACGCATTCGTCCGGCGTTTTTCCCGACAGCAGTTGATAGATGGTCAGCAGATTCGTGATCGCGGGCCGCGACGCGTCGTATGTGATCTCGGTACCGCTGTCGGTGACCGCTCGTTTGATCTTTTTGGTCACGGTGTCGGCGTCGTCGAGAAGGAAGATCGAGCCGTTGGCGTTCTCGTCGGATTTTGACATCTTCTTCGACGGGTCTTGGAGCGATTTGATGCTTGCACCGGCTGGCGGAATGTAAACCTCAGGCACCTTGAATGTCTCGCCAAAATCGCGATTGAACCGCTCGGCAAGGTCGCGGGTCAGTTCGATGTGCTGTTTTTGGTCCTGCCCGACGGGCACAAGATCGGCCTGATACAGCAGAATGTCGGCAGCCATCAGGACCGGATAAGTGAATAGGCCTACGCTCGAGCGTTCGGTACCGCCCTTTTGCGATTTGTCCTTGAACTGCGTCATCCGCTCAAGCTCGCCCATGCGGGCGAGGCAGGAGAGGACCCATGTAAGCTCTGCGTGCTCGGCGACGTCGGATTGGACGAAGATCGGCGATTTTTCGGGATCGACGCCGGCGGCGAGGTAGATGCGGGCGAGGTCGAGCGTTTTTTGTTTATAGGTTGCCGGTTCCTGCGGCAGCGTGATGCCGTGCAGGTTGACGATGCAGAAGAACGATTCGTACTCATCCTGCAGAGCGACCCAGTTCTTGATCGCACCGAGATAATTGCCGATGTGCAATTCACCTGTCGGCTGCGCGCCGCTGAAGATGCGTTTCCGTGTGCTCATATTGAGAGAATGTAGAGAAGCCCGTAAAGAAACGGCGTGATTATCATCCGGAAGATGCCCATATAGATCAGCAGCATCAGGATCAAGAAGCCATACTGCTCGAGCATCGCGAGCACGGGCTGTGCTGAATCCGGCAGGAATGTCCCGAGGATCTTGCTGCCATCAAGCGGCGGAAAGGGCAGCAGGTTAAACACGAATAGCGACATATTCAGCAGCATCATGTTGCCGACGAGGATCGACACCGGATTCGTGCTCTGCCCAAAGAACTCGCGGATATCGTAGCCCTGCGACATCATGATCCTCGCCGCGATGATCCCGATGATGAGCAGGATCAGATTCGCCAGTACGCCCGCGATCGAGACCATGACATTGCCCCAGGTGTAATTGGTCCATTTACGCGGGTTAACCGGCGTTGGTTTGCCCCAGCCGATCAGTGGAATGCTGCCGAGGGCGCCGCCCATGCTGCCGAGGATGAACGCGATCATCGGTATCAGCAGCGTGCCTATCGGGTCGGTGTGCGAGACGGGATTAAGCGTTACGCGGCCGAGCATGTAGGCCGTGTCGTCGCCGAATTTGTACGACATCCACGCGTGCCCCGCCTCGTGGCATGAGATCGCGAGCAGCAGCACAACCATGTAGATAACGAGGTGGCTGACCAGATTGAGAATGTCGACGTCGCCCATATTATTCGTGCATTCGTGGCTAGATTGTGCCATTCTTTTAGCCCAAAATAAACTTTCGTATGAGTAATCACATCGTCTGCATTGCCAGCGAATTCAAGGGCAACGAGTTTCTCGAAGAGGCCCGAGCTGCCGGCTGGGATGTCACTCTGGTAACGCGGCAAAAGCTGATGGAGAGTGCGTGGAATTGGGACGCGATCACGGATGCGAGGGCTGTCAATGATGATGCTCAGCCCGTCGATTACGTTCGCGCGGTGACGAATCTTGCCGGTTCGCGAAACATCGATCGCGTTGTAGGCCTCGACGAATTTGACGTGATCACAGCGGCGCTCACACGCGAGCATTTACAGCTTGGCGGGATGACGAGCTCCTACGTGAGACGCTTTCGGGACAAGCTGACGATGCGAAATCTGGCTCGGAATAACGGCATTCCGTGCCCCGCGTTTATCGGAGCATTCAACCAGGACGAGATCCGCAAATATCTCGAGGATGTGCCCGGGCCGTGGATAGTGAAGCCGCGGCACGAGGTTTCCGCATTCGGCATTCGAAAATGCGATACGGTGGAAGAGGTCTGGGGAGTTTTGAATGACCTCGACAACCGCCATAACTGGCGCGACCATCCGTCGCAGTTCCTTATCGAGCGATTCATCGAGGGCCGCGTTTTCCATGTCGATTCCGTCGTGGCGAACGGAAAGGTGGCGGCATGCGGCGTCAGTCAATACGGCACGACGCCGT
>CAZWSK010000138.1:3066-6546 GCA_964636445.1 uncultured Chloracidobacterium sp. | reverse complement strand
TGGGTCTCGGAATCGATCACCTACCGCACCGTCGGCATGATCGACGCCCTGATCGGCGACGGTGCGGACAACGCCAAGAAGATGCAGTCGATCGAGGAGTACGCCGTCGAGTCGTCGATCAACAAGGTCGCCTGCAGCGAGGCTCTCGATTACGTCGTCGACGAGATGGTCCAGATCTACGGCGGCTACGGCTATTCGGCCGATTATCCCGCCGAGAAGGCCTATCGCGACAGCCGCATCAACCGCATTTTCGAGGGCACGAACGAGATCAATCGGATGCTCATCCCCGGCCAGTTGATGAAGCGTGCGATGAAAGGCAAACTCGGCCTGCTGCAGGCGGCGAAAGCTCTGCAGGATGAGATCCTCAATCCGCAGATGTCATTCGACGAGGACACCGGCCTGCTGGCGGCAGAAACGAAATTAGCCGCCAACGCAAAGAAGATCGCCCTGATGGTCCTCGGTACAGCGGCACAAAAATACATGATGGGCCTCGCCGAGCAACAGGAAGTCCTACTCAACTGCGCCGACATCATTATGGACGCTTATCAGATGGAATCAGCGATCCTGCGGGCCAAGAAATTTGCCGATAAAAATGGCGAGGAAGCCGCCGGCCGCCAGATCGACATGGCCGCGGTATTCTGCAATGACGCGATCCAGCGGATCGAGATGAGGGCCCGCAACACGCTCGCCGCGATCGCCGAGGGCGACGAAGGCCGCACGCTCCTCGTCGCGCTGAAGCGGTTTACAAAGAACAATTCGCCCATCAACACGATCGCCGCCCGCCAACGGATCGCTGATGTGCTGATCGAGGCGAATACGTATGCTTTTTGATAAAAAAAGCCCCGATCGCTTCGGGGCTTTCAACGACAGTTCTCGTGGTAACGAGAATTAGTACCTGCGGTACGTCCTCTTAGGCTTTTTCACCTTCGAGTAGACATATCCGCCGCCGGCACCGGCAAGAGCACCGATGATCGCGCCCTTCTTGCCGCCGACGATGGCACCGATCAGAGCTCCGGCACCGGCACCGGCACCTGTGTTAACCGCGGTGCGGTGACGCTGGTAAAAGCTCCGGCGGTTCGTAGTGTAACGCCGCGTCTGGTACCGCTGGTTTGGGTAGCTGCGGGTGTAATAGGTACCCGTCCTCGGATTGTAATACCGCGTCTGGGCGGCAGCCGCCAGCGGCAGTCCGAGTGCGAGCACGGCCGTCATGACGAGTGATGTAGCTAGTCGTTTCATGGTAAATACTTCTCCCTATGTTACTAACCGATAATTGCTATCGACGTCTGAGAATATGGCAAGCGATGTGCCATAGGTGTTCAACTGTAATAGATTCAATATTTTAGAGGTCTTTGGAGCGTGGCACAGCAGCTAACAAATGACGATTTAGGCCATAGTGGTTACGATTTCGTGTGCCCATCAGGATGGCTTTCTCGATGTGCTAATATCTTCGTTTTAATGTCCGACCGTTCCCATGCTTAAGAGCCCGATACACGAACTCGCTCTCTTCTTTGATATGGAGTGGGTGCCCGACGCAGCGGGTGCCCGCCGTCTATACGGCCTCGCCGACGATGTGACCGAGCTCGATGCCATGCAGGCCCTCTGGGAACACTCGCCGCAGTACGACGCCGAGAAGAATCCGCGGCCGTTCCTCAAGTACATGTTCTCGCGTGTCGTCTCAGTCGCCTTCCTTTCGCGCAAGTGCTACTTCAACGAAGAACGTGAACGCACCGTCGAGTTTGGCCTCAATTCGCTGCCGCGGCTGCCTCTCGATGAGACGCCGATGAGCGAAGCTGAGATCGTCGAAAAGTTCCTCTACTTCCTCGGTCAGCGTCGCCCGCAATTGGTTGGTTTTAACTCCGCCGACAGCGATCTGCAGGTACTGATCCAGCGAGGTATCATCAACGAGATCTCGGCCCCGGCGTTCTGCCAGCGGCCGGATAAGCCTTGGGAAGGGCCGGATTACTTTGATTCTCGCAACAGTGAGGCCCATTTCGATATCGTCAAGCGCCTATCCGGCGGAGCGATGATGCCAAAGCTCGACGAGCTCGCCAAGCTCTGCGGTTTTCCCGGCAAGATCGACGTTAAAGGCGACCAGGTCACCGACCTCTGGCTCGAAGGCGACCTGACCAAGATCATCGAATACAACCAGGTCGACGTGCTGAACACCTATCTCGTTTGGCTTAGAGTCGTCCGATTCTGCGGCAAGATCGAGGACGAGGATTACTACGCTGAACAGGAACAATTCCGCATGTTCCTGGAGGACGAGGCCGCGAAACCTGAGAAGGCTTTCATAACATCGTTCCTCGAGAACTGGCCCGAAGCTCTTTGACAAAAAGGTTGACAAAAGCGCGCGCGAATGTTTAACTGCATTAAGCGCAAGCGCTTAACCGCGCATTTCTGACAAACAACCGACCAAGTCCCGTTCCACTAGCCAACGCATGGAAATCAACAGGATCTACGCCGAGAACTGTATCGACACGCTTACGCGCATGCCCGATGACTTCGTCGACATGACTCTCTGCAGCCCGCCCTACGACGATCTGCGTTCGTATAACGGCTATGAGTTGCCGCTGGACAGGATCATCGAACTGCTCTATCAAAAGACGAAGCCCGGCGGCGTCGTCGTTTGGGTCATCGGCGACAAGACGCACAACGGCAGCGAATCGCTTAGCAGCTTTGACCACGCGTTCAGGTTCGTGCGAGGCGGCGGATTTAATCTCCACGATACGATGCTGTACGTCAAGAACAACCCGATCCCGAGCGACTGCGGCAAACGCTACAGGCAGGCGTTCGAGTATATGTTCTGCTTCTCTAAAGGAGTCCCGAAAACGTTCAATCCGATCATGGAGCCGACAAAGTCAGCCGGCCAGGCGATCAAAGCATTTCGCATTACGGAGGCAGGCCGCGGCAACGTTCCCGCCGAGGACATCGGTCGTAAGATCAAGTCGGAACGGAAGGCGAGCAACATCTTCACCTATAACGTCGGCACTTCGTCAGCAAGTGATAGGATAGCGTTCAGGCATCCCGCGATCTTTCCCGAGAGACTCGCTGCCGACCAGATCTCCACTTGGACCGACGCTGGCAATCTCGTTTACGACTGCTTTATGGGCAGCGGGACCACGGCAAAGGTATGCAATGACCTGGGCCGCGGCTGGATAGGCTCCGAAGTTTCCGAGGAATACGTCGAGATCGCATATCGAAGGTTGCAGACGGCCGGAGCGTCTCCGTCCGTCAAGAGCAGGCGAGCGGCTTGATCGTAGCGACCTGCGGCCGGAAGTAACAACCAAATGGGCTGTTCGAGCGTCTAAAGCTTGCCTATCCAGTTATGAAGACGTTATTGTTTATAGCTCTTGCATTGCTCCTGATCCCTGCGGCATCTTTTGCACAGCCCCGGCCTGTGGAGACTGACGGCCAGGTACCCGCTGATCTTCCGGCATCGTTCCAGGCTCGATACGAGGGGGGTATCTTTGGTTCAGCGGG
>CAZWSK010000138.1:0-2966 GCA_964636445.1 uncultured Chloracidobacterium sp. | reverse complement strand
ACCGCGAATTTCAAGTTCGACGAAAAAGACGACCTTCTGCTGTTTATAAACGCGCTCGGTGCGAAGGCGAAGATGACCAAGCGCGGCGACGCCTATTACAGGCCCAAACGCCGAGCGGTGTACTAATTCAGGTCACCAAAGCGATGCTGTAAGATCGCGGCGACTGATATCGCGGCCGTTTCCGCCCTCAAGACCCGCGTTCCAAGCGTCACGATCATCGATCCGGTCGATCTGACAGTCTCCAATTCCGTTGGACTCCAACCGCCCGCGGGGCCGATCACCGCGGTCAGTTTGTCATTTGGAAGCCTCGCCGGAAACTCCACTCCGCCGCTCTCCGCAAACACGATCAGAGTGTGGCCGCCGGGGCTGCCCTTCAACACATCGACGAGCCCCTGCGGCTGTTCGATCTGCATCAACTTCGCTCGCCCACACTGTTTACTAGCCTCGAGGACGATCCGATTCCATCGCTCGAGCCTCTTTCGCAGGTCTCTGATCTTTACGTCGCCACGCTCGGTGTCGAGCGGAACCAGCCTCGTGACGCCCAACTCGACGGCTTTTTGGACCACAAGATCGAAGTTATCCCCTTTTAATACCGCCGCCGCCAGCGTCAGATCGAGCGGTGATTCAAGTGCCGACGGCGCACCGGCCTCGATGATGCTAAGAACTGTGTGGCGTTTGGCGATCGTGTCCACGCGGCAGAGAAACTCGCGTCCCTCTCCGTCGATCACATATGCTTCATCGCCGGGCCTGAGCCTGATGACGTTCCGCAAGTGTCGGGTCTCACCCTCATCGAGCGTGACGGTCGTCTCGGCAAAGCTCGATAATGGGGCATAGAATCTCCGCATCAGACCTGTCCGAACCTCGCTTTGAATTCTGCCGATCTACGCCTCAACTCTAACCATCCGCCGAACACTTCTGGTGTCTGTATCCAGATCCTGAGCCAGTCGCATATCTCTGCCTGCACTCCGCGCGCGGCGGCATCGAGTGCGCCTGACTTCGCCGCAGCTTCGGCGGCATCCTTATATCGAATCGCAGCCTCCCTTACTGCCCGGAGGCCGTGTTGGTCATCGCCGTTGAGAAACTTCGAGCGGAGCTGATCGAACTGGGCGATCGAGGACAACGCAGAGTGCAGATCTGAGAAATCGAATTCGCCACTGCTCCCGGGCCCTCCTTGCCGCTGACGAGCGCGCCGGATGTAAAGGCTCATTATCTCAGCATGTCGCAGAGAAGCTCCCTCATCAGCGAGGAGTCGCGCCGTGACCATAGACGAATCTACCGCATCGGCCCCGAATAGATCGGCAACGACGACATCGATCGCCTCGATCTCTCCGGCACCGACACTCTCACAGTCGAGCTTCTCCCAAACCTCGACGATCAGCTCAGTTTTGTTGCGGGCCTTCCATGCCATGTCCGCGAGATCAGATCGGTTGATGAATGGTCTTTAGGATCGCCAACGATGGCGACTTTACCGCCGCACTCTCTTACGATGTCACGCTCGGGCACACTGTCAGTCGTGTAATCAGTGCCCTTAGCGTGGATGTCTGGCCGGATCGCGCGGATAAGGCGTTCTACGGTCGGATCGTCAAACACAGTGATTAGATCGACATAGCGGAAGGCCGCGACCAGTTCCGCCCGTTCATGTTCCGGCATGAAGGGCCTGCCATCACCTTTGAGAGCCCGTGCCTGTCTGTCAGAGTTTATGCCCACGACCAACAGATCACCAAGTTCCTTCGCACCGGCAAGGTACCTGACGTGCCCTACGTGCAGCAGATCAAAGCAGCCATTTGCGAGCACGATCGTCTGCCCTTCTGCGCGTGCAAATTCGGTGCGGCGGACGACTTCGTCGAGACTAAGGATAAAAGCCATCTAATTTGTCAACGAGCTATCGAGTTCCGCCGCCGTAATCGTTGCGGTACCCTTCTTCATCACGACCAGGCCGCCAGCATGATTAGCAACTCTCGCCGCCTCGACGAAGCTGAGGCCGGACGCCAAACCGAGAGCATATGAAGCAATGACGGTATCGCCGGCACCGGTCACATCAACAGGTTCTTTCGAACCCACAGCGTCGATGTGAACCGGTTCTTTTTCCGTCTCGAACACGGTCATCCCCTCATCGCCGTTCGTAACGAGTAGCGACTGTAGCCCAAGCTGCATGCACAGCTTCGCACAATCCTCGTCCGTGAAATCGGGCCCCAGAATTGCTTCTACTTCTTCACGATTAGGCGTGGCTGTCGTTGCCGAGGGCAATTGCGATAAGCGGTTCCTTGAATCTACGACCACGGGAATACCGCGCTCGAACGCAAGGTCTCGGACCTCTTTATAGGCGTCCAGTGTGACCGTCCCGCAGCCATAGTCCGACACCACCACGGCGTCGGCTGAGGCCATAGCCGATCGCAACTTCTCTAAGAGCTCTTCGACTTGGTCCGACCCATGCCTGTCCGACTCATAATCGATCCGGATCACCTGCTGCCTAGGCGCGTAGCTCTGAGCGGCGAGTACGCGGACTTTGGTTGTAGTCGTTTGACCGTCGACACGGATAATGCCCTTGGTATCAACGTCTGCCGATGTGAGCCTCTCGACCAGGGCGGCTCCATTGGTGTCATTCCCGATCAGACCTACGAGCACGGCGCGCCCGCCGAGGGAGACAATGTTGGCGGCCGCGTTGGCGGCCGCTCCGGGAAGGGTGACCGTATTCTCATGCTTGAGGATAAAAACCGGAGCCTCGCGCGAGACGCGTGAGATCTTGCCGTGGAGGAACTGATCCGCTACCGGGTCGCCAAATACGACGACCGTCTTTCCAGCAAATTTATCTGTGATGCTCATCCCGAGACCTTAAACAAAAATGGTTGAAGGCACCCGCCTTCAACCATTTGCAAATAACGAGATCGCTCCGATCAATGCGTGTCGTAGCTTGCGACCGGATAATCGTTCGGCGAACCCCACTGTGCCGAGTTAAAGCTGCCGTC
>CAZWSK010000137.1:0-6555 GCA_964636445.1 uncultured Chloracidobacterium sp. | reverse complement strand
AGGGTGACTTTGCAGAGGGATGGGTCGCTGCTGTTGAATGCGTTGGCGTATGAGCAGATCGGGCGGCCTGAGGCGGTGCAGTTGATGTTTGAGGCGTCGAGAAGAAGGGTCGGGTTGAAGGCGATTGATGCGTCGGAGGACCATGCGTTTCCGGTCGTGCCGCTCAAGCGGATGACGCAATGGGTCGTGCGCTCTTCGCCGTTCTTTGTTCATCACCGGATCAAGTCGGACCGGACGATGCTGTTTGGCAAGGTCGAGAAAACCGATGAAGGAGTGCTAGCGTTGGAGGTGGGGAGCTTGGTGGCGGTGAGGAGAGGATCGAATTGAGAATTACGAATTAGGAATTACGAATTACGAAATGGGAAGAGGGAGGCGGGGCCTCCTTTTTCGTTTTCTTTCAATTGCCCCACGCTTCGGAGCGGGGGCAAATTTATAAAGCAGACACGCGGGCAGAGATGCCCGCGTTCCGAAGCCTTGGCGCGTTCGGCGTTATTGCGTTACGGCGTTCGCGGCCAGGGCGAGGTCGAGGCGTGTTAGGTTGTTGTTCGGTTTAAATTGGGTGCCTTCGAGACGTATGAGGCCGCGCTGCAGGGCGACGGCGACGTAGCCGCGCCATGCTAGCGGGATCGAGTATGCGTCGGTGACGGTCGCGGGCAGCGTGGCGGTCGCGGCTTGGTTTTGAAGGCCCATGGCTCGAACAAGCGCGACGGCGGCGGCGAGGCGGGTCGCGGAATTGTTCGGGTAGAAGCGGCCGCCGGGGGCTGCGTCGTAGAATAGCTGGCCCGACGGGTTTGCCTGGGCGCTTTCGACTACGTTTCGGGTGGCCTGGTCTTTGACGTCGGTGAACATCGGCGTCGCGGCCATGTACTGTGGAGCGAGGCCGCCGCGGAGGAGCATCGCGGCGAGTTCTGAACGCGTGACGGCGTGATTCGGCGCGAAGCGTTTGCCCTCGGGCAGCATTACGTTATTAAGCAGGCTTCGCTCGACCTGACTGCGTAGTTCCTGCGGCACGGCGGCGAGGTCGACGAGGTCGGGATACTCGACGCGTGTCAGTTCGATGGCGCCGTAGACATTCTGGGCGGTGCCTGTGAGCGAGTGCTGCATCGACGCGCGGTAAACGCCGCTCGTCGGATTTCGTACGATCACCTCTTCGCTGCGGCCGGTGAGGCCGGGCAGGTTGAGGGCGTTAGATTCGCCGGCGATTGTGTTTGCGGTGTCGTATACCTTTAGGGCAAAGTCGTTCGCGCTCAGGCCCCACGTCACTCCAAAGCTCGCCATCACCGTGTCGGCCGGTATCGCGACGTTCACTGTGCGAAGCGAGCCGGGCGTGACCAATTCGGTAAACGACTGCTCGATGGCGGTCGAGAAGCTCACTTGGTTGCGCGACAGTGTCGAACGGAACAGGCCCATTTGCCGGTCGGGGAATGCCGCCGCGAGCGTTGCCGCGTGCATATTGAGCATTCCGGCACCGGTCTCGTGCGCAAAATACTTCGGCAAAGGCGTCGACGTGCGGGCGAGGATATTCTTGACCTCGGCCGGCGTGAGCGACGGGTTTGCCTCGAGCATCAGCGCGATCGCGCCGGCAACGGCCGGTGCGGAGAATGATGTTCCGCTTGCGGTCGTGTAAAACGGCATTTCACCAACGGTGAGCCGCTGTGCGTCCGCTCCGCCAAGCCCGCTTACGCCAGTGATCGTCGGCAGGCTGCGCAGGCTTGCGATATTCACGCCGGGCGCAACGAGTGTCGGCTGCTGAGCGCCGCCAAAACCGCCGCGTGACGAGAACCTCGCGAGCACGCCGTTCTCATCGGTCGCCCCGACGCCGACGACCCACGGCGCCGCAGCATAAGGATTCATCGAGTTGCTGCCTGGGCCGGTGTTGCCGGCCGAGAATACGACGTTGACGCCGCTATCGGTCAGCATTTTTGTCGCGATATTAACAGGGTCGTTGGTGTCGTAAACGGTGTTCGCCGAGAAGCTGCAGTTCACGACCTTGACGCCGTAATTCGCGCCCTTGTCGAGCAGGTAGTCAAAGCCCGACAGGACGTGCGTTAGGTTTACGTCGCCTACACTCAAGCCCAGCAGTCTTGCTCCCGGAGCCACGCCCGAATATTTTCCGCCTGACAGACCGCCGCTCGCTGCGACTACGCCCGCGACGAACGTGCCGTGGCCGGAGACCAGATCGGAATTCGGAATGTTCTCGGCATTCACCGGCTCTAAGAAGCCCGTCGGTGCGCTCTGCGTGTCGGCGAGGCGAACGTTCTGGACGACTCGGCCGGAAAGGTCCGGATGGAGGCTGTTGATGCCCGTGTCGAGCACCGCGACCGTGACGTTGCGGCCCGAGACAGGCATGCCGCCGTTGCGCAATTTCAGGTCATTGTCCGGAGCGACGCGCTGCACGCCGGTCGTCTTAAAATATGGGTCCGCGTTGAATGTCAGCGTGCGGTTGCCGTAGATCGAACGCACGCGTGAGAGCCGCGAGATGGCAAGGATCTGCGACTTTGTCGCCGTCACGTAGACCATCGGAAGGACGCGGAATTTTGTGCCGCCCTGTACGCCTATTTGTTGAAGTTGTGAAATGTCGGCCGCCGTGACGGTGTCGTGATAGACGACGACGGCGTTCACATTGCTGTCGTCGGCCATTGTGTTGAGCTGCATCGCAAGCTCGGGATCGACACTCTGCAGGCCGTTGACCTCGCCCGGATCGGCCGGCAGCAGGCCGTTGATGTTCTTCATCACGATGCCGTCTGCCCCGGTCAGCGTAATGCCGTCAGCTCCGGTCAGTGTGATGCCGTCGGCCCCGGTCAGGGTGATGCCGGCGGGATTTGTGCGATCAATGACAATGCCGTTCGGGCCGATGCCGGTGACAGAATCCGCGCCCGTCAGCGTGATGCCGTCGGCCCCGGTGAGCGTGATGCCGTCGGCTCCGGTCAATGTAATTCCGTCTGCTCCGGTAAGCGTGATGCCGTTCGCACCGACGGGTGTCATGCCGTCTGCGCCTGTCAAAGTAATTCCATCTGCTCCCGTGAGCGTTATCCCATCTGCTCCGGTGAGCGTGATCCCGTCCGGTCGGCGGATGATGACGGAGTTTAAATTATAGGTGGTCCCGTCCGCGCCGGTCAGCGTGATACCGTCTGCCCCGGTCAACGTAATGCCGTCCGCGCCGGTCAGTGTAATGCCGTCTGCACCTGTAAGCGTAACTCCGTTCGGGCCCGTGTACGAAGCACCGTCCGAGCCGATCGTCGTTGCGCCGTCCGCTCCGGTCAGCGTGATGCCGTCTGCACCGGTGAGCGTTATGCCGTTTGCGTCGTATGCGAGAAACCCGTCTGCGCCGGTCAGCGTGATGCCTGACGTGCCGATGTAACGGATGCCGTCTGCCCCGGTCAGCGTGATGCCGTTTGAGCGCACGATATCGAGCCCCGCACGGGCCGAAGCGGCCGCGAAGCTCATGATCACTAGAAGGCAGATGATTCGTTTCATTCTCACAAAACCTCGGAGGACAAGGTTTGGCGGCGGCACCCGAGCGATGCCGCCACCCTTATTAGGGGGCTTCCCCCGATATTACATATATCGCCCCCTTCGCCGCAATACTTTATTGGGCCCGGACCGAGCTGTTTAATTGCAGCCCAATCGTCGCCCCCTTCTCCAGTCTAAGGTTCTTGTTCGGTGACGAAAGCGTCGTGGCCGCACCGGCCGAGCCGCTCGCAGAATTCGAGATCTGAATGCCGTTGACTGTGCGGCTAACAGTGCCGGTCGTGCTTGCGGCGGTTCGTGTCGCGGTCTTCGCGACCGTGCCGACGGTCTGCGTCGTCGTATTTATGAGGCCGCCGGCTCTATTGGTTACGCCTCCGACCGTGCTGCCCACGCCGCCGAGCAGTCCGCCGCTTGATGATCGGCTGGTGGAGGCAGATGTGCTCGATGAACCAAAAATATCCGCCTCTGCCGTGTCGGCAATACCCGTGCTCGCGGCGGCATTCGTGATCGATACTATGGACACGCTGATCGGCGACGAGAGGCCCTTGCCCTCTATGCGGTCGAATACCAGTCCTAGCCGCGAGCCGCCATTCGTTTTTGACCGCTGCTGAACGTCGGTAATACGGCCGATCAGTCGCGAGCCCTTAGGAATAACGGTCCGGCCGTCCTGCTTAATAGCTTTCGTCGTTTTGACGACGACCTGATCGCCTACACGTGAACTTTTTGCATCGACAGTGCCCTGAAGCTGGCCGTCGACCCTCGTGCCCGGGCTCAGTGCGATCTGCGACGCCGATGAGGCTGCCGCGGCGGCCGAGACGTCTTTTTCCCTCGGGCTCTGCGCCGCAACCGCAACGCCGAATGCGGCAAAAATGCTGCAAATTAAGACTGCTCTTTTCATTTTCCCTGCTCCTTTCCCTGAGATACTGCGTTTGGGAAGAGTGGCCGAAATGATTGACCTGCAGCGATCTTAGGCGCCTGCGCTTGAGAAAAACTTGAGCCGTTCCGGGCTGTAGCGCGGGATCGGTGAATATTTTCAAGTTTTTCTCAAGTTTGGGTCTGTATGTTTGCTGACGTATGACGATGACATTTTCCCAACACGACAGCATCGAGCCCAATGGAGCATTCGACCTGGCGGACGTGGCCCTGATCCAACGTAAATGCCGGAAAAAAAACGAGTCCTTCCACCTATTTAGGCAAAAGATCGCGTGCCCGGCCGCCGAGGGGCTGCTTGACAGACCTAGGGTGATGCAAATTCTCGAGCGGTCGCGACAACAGTTCCCGGCCACGTTGGTCATGGGGCGCGCGGGGACGGGAAAAACCGCCCTGGCGGCGGCTTTGGCCGCCAAGAGCCCGCACACGTCGTGGTATTCCATAGATACAGCCGATAGCGACTGGCAAGTTTTTGCCAAACATTTTGCAGCGGCGATCCTAGGGCCCGACGCGGCCTCCGACAACGCGTTGATCGAGGGCCGTGGTGCACAGACAGATATCGCTCGATTTCTCGTCAGGCTGTTCTCGCGTTATGACGCTGCGGCCGGTGGCGAGGGCACTCTGATCATTCTGGACGATATTCACTGCGTTTTTGACGCACCGTGGTTCAACGATTTCTTCGATCTGCTGCTTTATTCGCTGCCACTCGCCGCGCACGTTGTCTTGCTGTCGAGAAGCAAGCCGCCAAGGCCGCTTTGGAGGCTCCGCTCAAAGCAGCTTTTGAACGTGTTGGAAGAAAAGACGATCGCGTTCGATCTCGACGAGACTGAGGAACTACTACGGTCGCGGGGCACCTCTGCAAAGGCAGCGCGAACGGCATTTGGAGATTCTTTTGGAAGAGTGTCGAAGCTGCTTGAGCTTTGCGCTCGCTAACATACCCAACTCTCACCCTTCACTTAGAGCGCGCCCGCCTGAGAGCGGGCGCGTTCATTCGCTTCGTCTGATATGGCATAATCGCTGCGGGTTACCGACCAAAAATGCAGGAAACGAATTTCTTTCTTAGAACGAAATTACTTCCGCCGCGCACTGGCTCAGCACTTTTGCACCGTCCGCGTCTCAATGATCGCCTCGCGGCGAATCTTAGTTCGACCATCACCCTTATTGCCGCAGACGCAGGCTGTGGCAAGACCACGCTTATTGCCGATTTTCTGCGAAGCGTCAAGCGACCGGCCGTTTGGTACCAGCTCGACCACACCGATGCCGACCCGATCGTATTTTTAAACTACGTAGCCCAGGGACTTAAGGGCATAGCCCCGGGCTTTGGGGCAGTTCTCTTTCCATATCTGGCTGAGGCGAACGAAGAGGTCGCGCGGTTTCCTGAACGGGCCGGCGATCTGCTGATCAACGAGATATTCACGTCGATCGAACAGCCGTTCATCCTCGTGCTTGACGATTATCACCATCTGGGACAGAACACGATCGTTCATAAGATAGTCGACCGGATCCTGCAATATTCATCTGAATTGCTCCATCTGATCATCACCACACGCGACCTGCCGCCGCTGGCGATAATGCGGCGCCGGGCTCAATCGACGGCACTGGTGATCGACCGCGACGACCTGTTGTTTACGAATGACGAGGTGCGGGAACTTTTCCGAAAGACGCTCGGCGTTGAACTATCTGACCTGCAGCTACTCGAATACCGGAAACGCACCAACGGCTGGATCACCGCCCTGCAGCTTGTTCGCCAGATCGCGGAAAAAGAGATGGCCGGCAATGGGTCGGCCGTGGACTTGACCGACGTGCTCCAGCGCACCGAAAAGGACATATTCGACTATTTTGCAGAAGAGGTGCTCTCGCGCGAAGACAAGGCGACGCAGGACCTGCTGCTTCGGCTGTCGCTGCTTGAATCCTTGCCACTTCACACTTGCAGCCTGCTTTTTCCGGATATGCGCTGCTCGGCAGTGCTTCCGGAGCTTGCCCAAAAGAATATCTTCCTGACCGCCGTGATGGACGCCGGCGGTGTTGAGGAATATCGCTTTCATCCGCTGTTCCGCGACTTTCTGCGGCGACGGCTCAGGACCGAGATCGGTCAATCCGCGGTCGCCGATGAACGAAACCGCATTGCCGAGGTCTTTTTGAAGGAGGCAAACG